>VEND01000029.1 GCA_009711765.1 Bacillota bacterium
TTAATCTTAATTCAACTAATTTTAAAATATCAGTTTTTACAAAGGATAATATAATTAGATTTGATACCATAGGTTATGGCCATGGAGTTGGAATGAGTCAATGGGGAGCTAATGGTATGGCTAAAGAAGGAGCAATGTATACTGATATTTTAAAGCATTTCTATCAGGGAGTAAAAATAGAAAAAATTTATTAATACGGCCTAAGGTCGTATTTTTTATTTAAAAAAAATGTATTAAAATCCCTCCCTTGGCAATAATACTAATGAAATAATTATTTAAACTTAAAGAGGTGAGGGGTATGGAAGATAAAAATGGAAAGGGATTAAAAAAATATATTAACAGATTAATTGAAAAAGACGGATTTTATGTAATTTTATTTATATGTGTCTGTATAGTAGCTACTACAGCAGTATGGGTTACAAAGGAAAATATATCAAAATATAATGCTAAAGAAGAAAATGCAGTAATTGTACAAAAGCATGGTATTAATCATGGCCTTAATAGGCTTTATGAATTTGTTAATGAAACTTCTAATAAAGGAGTAGTTAAAATAAACAAGCAGTCTAAAGTAACAGAAGAAAATAATAAAAATACAAATGAAAAACTAGAAGAATCAGAAGATAAATTTAATAAAGAACAAAAGAAAAATGCAATTACAGCTACTAACATTGAAGCACAAGAAAAAAAGGAAATTAAATCCATATCTATGGTAATACCTTTAATGGGGAAAATATCAAAGAATTTTGCTAAGGATACTTTAGTGTATTCTAAAACATTAGAGCAATGGTCAACCCATAAAGGGATAGATATCAAAGCAAAACAAGGGACTGTAGTAAGGGCAAGTTTAAAGGGAGTAGTTAAAGAAATTAAAAAGGAAGATGAGTTAGGGATTGTTATAACTTTAGACCATGGAGATGGCCTAATAACAAAGTATGGGTGTCTATCCACTGATGACATGGTAAAGGTAGGAGAGACTATTAAAAAAGGAGATCCTATAAGTGGAGTAGGAGAAGGCGTAGGTTTTGAATTAGCCCAGGGACCCCATTTACACTTTGAAGTTTTATTAAATGGAGAAAATGTAGACCCTAAGGAATATATACCTAAATTTAAATAATAAATTATTTATAAAGTTTAATTTTTATAGACCAATGGATAAATATAAGTTCTAATGACATATTTAAATGCATAATAATTAAAAAAGACCAATACCACAACCATCAAAGGGGGTTGACACATGAAAGACTACATTGAGGAAAGAGCACTAGAGATTGCAAAATACATAATAAATGAAAAGGCTACCGTAAGACAAACAGCTAATGTTTTTGGGGTAAGTAAAAGTACCGTTCATAAAGATGTAACAGAGCGTCTTCCCAAGATAAACCCTCTTGTTTCATCGAAAGTAAAAAGAGTTTTACAAAAAAACAAGGCAGAAAGACATATAAGGGGCGGTAAAGCAACTAAAATGAAATATAAAACTGTAGCTAAATAAAAAACAAAAAGAAGATTTTTATATTTAAAATATTATCCCTTTTATAAGGGATAATATTTTTTTTAGTTATTTTGACCTATTTAAAAATTTATGAAGGAATATAAAAAAGTTTATAGAATCTATTAAATGGTAACAAAACTGCGCTTAAATGGCAGAATGTTTTATATTTTTTTGTGCTTTACAAAATTTAAAAACTTTACATAAAAAACATTAAAAGAGAAAGTGGGGTTAAGTAAATGTTTTCATTAAGGGCTGATATGGGTATTGATTTAGGAACTGCGAGTGTTTTAGTTTACATAAAGGGAAAGGGAATAGTATTACAAGAACCTTCAGTTGTTGCAATTGATAAAAATACAAATAAGCTATTAGCTGTCGGCGAAGAAGCGAGAAGGATGCTTGGAAGAACTCCAGGGAATATAGTAGCAATTAGACCTTTAAAGGATGGTGTTATTTCAGATTATGAAATAACAGAAAGAATGCTTAAATATTTTATAAGTAAAGCAGCAGGAAAAATGCTTTTTAAACCTAGAATAATAGTATGTGTACCTAGTGGAGTTACTGAAGTTGAAAAAAGGGCAGTTATAGATGCAAGTAATCAAGCAGGAGCTAAAAAAACATACCTTATAGAAGAACCTATAGCAGCAGCTATAGGAGCTGGACTTGATATTACAAAACCTGATGGACATATGGTTATAGATATGGGTGGTGGAACCACTGATATTGCAGTAATATCATTAGGAGGTATAGTTGTAAGTAATTCAATTAAAATTGCAGGGGATAAATTTGACGAAGCTATAGTTAGGCATATGAGAAAGAAACATAATATGATGATAGGTGAAAGAACCGCAGAACAGATGAAAATAGAAATAGGAACAGCTTATCCTAGAACTAAACCAGCTTATATGGAAGTTAGGGGAAGAAATTTAGTATCAGGACTTCCTAGAACTTTAAAGATTTCATCTAAGGAAATGTTAGATGCTTTAGAAGAACCAGTAACCACAATAGCAGATGCAGTCCATGCAGTATTAGAAAAAACACCACCAGAACTAGCTGCAGATATAAGTAATAAGGGTATGATTATGACCGGAGGAGGAGCATTACTTTTCGGTTTAAATAAACTAATAAATAAAAGAACAGGAATACCTGTTCATATAGCAGAGGATTCAATATCCTGTGTTGCTAAGGGAACAGGAAAATCTTTAAACTGGTTAGAAGTTTTAGAAGATCAAATGATGGGAAAAGAAAGAAGGAGTTATTAATATAAACCTTTAGCCTTTTAGGCTAAGGGTTTAATTATGTTTTAATTTTAACTATACATATATTAGATATTTTGATATCCTATTTAAGGTAGATATAAAAGAAAAATTAGGAGTGAAATAAATGTCATTATCTTTAATAGCAAGTCAAGTTTCAGTACTTTTTATATTACTTGGTATAGGATTAATACTAAAAAAGGTAAATCTTATAACAGATGAATTAAATAAAGGATTATCAAGCCTAATAATATATGCAACTTTACCAGCTTTAATAATTACTTCAATGAATTATGAGTTTTCTAAGGATATGTTTACAAATGGTATGAAGGTTTTAGGAATTGGTTTTTTTGTATATTTATTTGTATTATTATTAGGATTTATATTTAGTAAAGTTTTTCATATAGAAAACCCACAAAAGGGTGTATATTTATTTTTATTAATGTTTTCTAATGTTGGGTTTATGGGATATCCAATAACTGAAGTTGTCTTTGGGAAAATAGGAGTATTTTATGCAGCTATATTTAATATATGGTTTAATATACTTATATGGACTTTAGGAGTTTTACTTCTTAATCCAAAGAAAAAAAATAACTTGAATTTTAAATCTTTATTAAACCCTGGAACTATTTCTTTATTTATAGGATTTTTTCTTTTTATATTTTCACTAAAACTACCTAAACCATTATTTATGGCTCTAGATAGTTTAGGAAAAGCAACAACACCTCTAGCAATGATGGTTGTAGGATCCCTTCTAGGGGATGTTAAAATAAGTAATATAATAAAAAATAAAAAGCTTTTAATTGTTTCATTATTAAGATTAATAATAATACCTTTAACGGTACTTTTATTACTTCTTCCCTTTAATTTAGAAGAAACGATAATGGGTGTTATAGTATTAATAGTTTCTATGCCTTCGGCTGCTAATGCTGCTATATTTGCAAGGAGATATGATTCTGATTATAGTTTAGCATCCCAAGGTGTGTTTATCACAACACTTTTTAGTATAGTTTCGATACCCTTAATAATTTTTATAATGTCAATGTAAAAGTTTCTATCAAATGATAGGAACTTTTTTTGTAACGAAATTCTTTTTTAAATATAAAATATAGTAACTTTATATTTAGGGGTGAAGCTATGTCTTTTGCTATAATCACACAGGTTAGTGTATTATTTATATTATTATCAGTAGGATTTATTTGTAGAAAAATAAATTTAATTACCGATGATTTAATAAAGGGATTATCAAATATTATAATAAATGTATGTTTACCAGCACTAATTATAACATCTTTGAATTATAAGTTTGATAAGGGGTTATTTAAAAATACATTAATACTATTAATAGTAAGTTTATTTATCTATATAGCTTTATTTATAGTAGGATATATTTTTACTAAAGTTTTAAGTATAAAAAATTCTGAAAAAGGAGTATATATTTTTTTATTAGTATTTTCTAATGTAGGGTTTATGGGATTTCCTGTAATAAATATAGTCTATGGTAATATAGGCATATTTTATTCATCTTTTATTTTATTATGGTTTAATTTACTTTTATGGACAGTAGGTATAATTTTAGTAAATCCTAAGGATAAATTTAAACTTAAATCAGTAATTAATCCTGGTATAATATCTTTATGTATTGGTCTAGCTATTTTTATATTTTCACTAAAAATACCTAAACCAATATATCTTTCTTTAAAAAGTTTAGCAAATACAACAACACCTTTAGCGATGATGGTTGTAGGTGCATTATTAGGTAGTGTTAAGTTAAAAAGTTTATTTAAAGATTTTAAATTATTAACCTTTGTTTTATTAAAGCTTTTATTAATACCTTTGGTATTATTAATAGTATTAAAGTTTTTTATAATACCTGATATTATAATAGGTATTTTAGTTATAATATTTTCTATGCCTTCGGCGGTTAATGCATCAATATTTTCAAGAAGGTATGATTCAGATTATATTCTAGCATCTAAGGGTGTATTTTTAACAACATTTTTTAGTATAGTAACTATACCTTTAATTATTTATACTTTAATTTAATCTAAATTTTTATTTAAAGACATTGGCATTGTATGTATTGAATCCCTTTGTTTAGCAAATAGTTGATTAAATATAGTATCTCTAGTACTTTCATCTAAGCCTATATATTTAAATGTATAATGGTAATTATTAGAAGTGTCATAGTATTTAGTAATTCTTCCTGGTACGATTATCTTAGAACCATCTTCAAATATAATGATAATATGTTTAAAATCTTTAATATTTTCTAATCTTTTATTATTAGTATGGAATTGAAGAAAATCTCCACTTAGATATTTAATTTCAACATTATAGGTATTTTTTCTATCCCTTACAATAATTCCATTTATGTTCCATAATAAACCGAAGGTATCATTATAATTATTAAGTTCAATTTCTTTAAAAAAAATAGAGTTACCACTTATTTTATCTAATTTAGTTTTATACTCATATATTGTATGGTTAATATCTATAAAAATTTCTATTTCAGTTAAAGCTTTATCCTTTAGTAAGTTTTCTATATTTTCTTTATAGGATATGAAGACGTATTTATCCTTTTCCTTTCTAAAGGCTCCCTTAAGACTTATGATTTCATCTGCTAAAATTATATTTAAATTAGCTGACATACCAAAGCTATTAATAATCTCTATATTTTTATTACCTGAAAGTCTTTTTAATACATTTACTGAAGCATTTACAACTTTAGGATCATAAAGGGTTTCTTTATTTCCTTTTAAATCTATAATACTATCTATAAAGGATTTAGTTTCTTTATATACTCTTTTAGAAACCATAGCATCAATAGAATCTGCTACCCTTATTATTCTACTTTCAAGGGGGATTTCTTCCTTTTTTAAACCCTCAGGATATCCAGTACCATCATAATTTTCATGATGATATTTTACTATATCTTCTATATTGATATTATTATCTAATAAACTAGTCAGTTCATTAACTATATTATAGCTATATATACTATGTCCTTTTATATATTCAAACTCCTTATCATTATAGTGAGTATTTTTATTTAATATATTATTATTTATAAATATTTTACCTACATCATGAAGCATTGAAGCTATTTGAATATTACTAATTTCTTTTTCACTAAGGTTAAGTTCCTTAGCTATAAGTACTGAAAAATAAGCTACATTATAGGGATGACTCTCATCATAGGTTTTATTTTCCTCAGCTATTTTAGTTAACAATCCAACTATAATATTAAATATTGATTTAAATTTACTTTCTATATATATCATATTTAAGTCATTAGATATTTTATTAGTTAAATCTAAGTTTTCTAAATCCTTTGTTTTATCCTTAGTTGAACCTAAATATATTCCTCCTATAATTCTTTCAAATTCATCATTACCTAAATATAGTGGAATACAAATTTCTTTTTTCATACTATCAATAAAGCAAGTATCATTATTAAAGTTATATAGTTTTTTAATATTTTTATTATCGACATTTTTAAGTTTTTCTTTTAAATTAATTAAAATTTCATTCTCAATTTTATTAAGGCGGTTACTATCATTATCACAACCACAGATTATTTCTACATTTTTATTTCCATGATTAAAGATAGTAATTATAGCTGTTTCATATTTAAGTTTATTTTTAAGATTATTTAAATTATTTTCAATTACCTTTATTTTTTCTTGTTTATTAAAATTAAAAAACATAAAAGTCCCCCTTTAAATAAAAAGTCTTATATAAATAATTCTAAAATTACTTTAAAATCCCTTTTATTTTTTCAGAATATTAGAAAAATACCATGGAAATTTGTAATATTTTGTAGAAAAAAGAAGGTTTTTATTTTAAACTATAGAAAGGTTTATAATAGGGAAATAATACAAATTATTATAAGAGAGGTTTAACTATGGATAAAATGACATTTAATGAGTACATAACAAAAAAATATTATAAAGTTTTCATAGTTACTTTGTTAGTTACATCTATAATACTTTCTTTAATTTTTTATAATATATATAGGCATAATTATATTAATGAAAAAGAAAGGTTAGAAAGGATTCTTACCTATTTTATTAATGATATAAATGATGATTTCTTTGAATTAGAAAGTAAATATAATAACTTTTTAAGATTAGTGTTATTAGACTTTTATAGAAAAAGTAAAGGAAATGAAAAGATAAATATCAATGAGTTTATGGGTAAAAATAAAAGATATATAAAAGAGTTAAATAGTCCTTTTAAAGCTAAAGATATATATTATTTCAAAATAAATAAAAATGGAGTTATAAATAAAACAGATTATAAAAAAGATAAGGGACTAGATTTATCAAAACATAAAGATCTATGGTCTAGATTAGAAAGTTTACATAAGGGTCAAGTTTTATTATTACCTATCCAAAATAAGATAGATAGTAATAATGGAATGTTATTTGGATATATAAAACTCTCCGATGGAAATATGTTTGCACTTGGTATAAGTTTTAAGGGTTTTAAAGAAAGCATACAAAAAAGACTTAAACTTTTAGAAAGGGATACTTATTTAAATGTACAAATATTAGGTCATTTTTTCATTCCTATATTTTCAGAAAAAAATCATATTGATAATAATGATAGAGAGTTTTTATTAGAAGCTAAAGATAAGGATAAGCTAATTGTTAGAGATATATCCTTGTTTGTTAAAAATTATTATAAGGGTTGGTATTCTAGGTATGGTAATCACTATATTAAAGTAACTGTAGAATATTCACTATTGATAAAGTTATTTTTTATAATGTTTTTTATGGTTTTAGTAATACCTATAATATTAACATTTTATAAAAATAAACTTTTAAATATTATAAACAAAACAATGTTACCTTTAAATAAACTTTCATATGATATGGCCTATTATAAAGAAAATAAAAAAAGTAAACTGAGTATTAAAGATACTAATATAGAAGAGATAGATAATATAGCAAGTAATTATAAGGATATGGTAAAAAAGATAAATGAAAATGAAAAAGAGCTTAAATTAAGTTATAAAAAGCTTGAAAAATCCTATAGTGAAATTAATGAATTAGCTAATAGTTTAGAGAGGGTAATTAATTTAACATCTAAATTAAGTACTATAAAAATGGAGGATGAAAAAAGTTTTCTTTCTAATTTATTAAAAACAGCTATAAAGATTATACCCCAGGCTGACTATGGTTCAGTTTATTTATATAAAGATGATAGATTAGAATTCATAAATGCAGAGGGACATGATATTGATTTATTAAATGAAGCTAAAATTCCTTCTAATACCTTTGATATTAGAAAAAATGAAATAAAAATTATTAGAAATATTGCAAAAAAAGATATAGATAATGTAGATGAAAAAAGTGCTGAATATATAAAAAGGGGCATTAAGCCAATAGAGGAGAGTATGTTCTTTGCTATATTTGTTGATGGTAAAAAAAGTTGTGGTATAAGTTTAGATATAGCAGAGGGTAAATATGATAAATTCAGTGAAAGTTCCATAAGACTTATGAAGGATTTTAAAAATATAATATCAGTTTTTTATAGTTTAAAATCCTATTATAATATGAATGAAAAATATCAAAAGGAAATAGTATTATCCTTTACTAATATGTTAGAGATACATGATAAATATACAGAAAATCATTCAAGGGAAGTTGCTGATATAGCTAAAAGATTAGCTAAGCTTTTAGGACTTAATAAAAAGGATATAAGAGATGCTTACTGGGCAGGTATAGTACATGATATAGGTAAGATATTAATACCTTCATATATATTAAATAGTAAGGGGAAATTAACAGATGATGAATTTTTCCTAATAAAAAAACACCCCGTATGGGGATATGAGACACTTAATAATTCAGATAAGTTAAAGGATATTTCTGAATATGTATTATATCACCATGAAAGATGGGATGGATTTGGTTATCCCTTAGGACTTAAAAAGGATAATATACCATTAATATCTCAAATATTAGCCGTAGCAGATACTTGGGATGCTATGCGTTCTAATAGATCCTATAGAGATGCTTTAGCTAAAAACGTAGCAATAAAA
This sequence comes from Bacillota bacterium, assembly GCA_009711765.1. Taxonomy (GTDB): domain Bacteria; phylum Bacillota; class Clostridia; order Tissierellales; family MES13; genus MES13. Next base: position 8,795 of record VEND01000029.1, read on the forward strand.
GAGATAAAAGAAAATAAAGGCACTCAATTTTCACCAAGGGTTGTGGATGTATTTTTAGAAAATATAGATTGGTTTAAATAATAGGGGATAAAAGTTAACTTTTATCCTCTTTTTTAATTTAGAGAGGAGATTATTATGAAAGTATAATAACAGGATTTTAACCCTTTATGAATCTAGATGATATAACTAAGGGACTTAAGGTTAATATTAAAGCAGCTATTAAATATGAAAGGGATATAAAATTCTGGGAGGGAAGCTATACTAAGATCAATGGTAATATAAGGAATGTAGAATTTTGTCAAAATCTCTGGAAAAAAAGGACATTTTAGTGTATAATTATTAATATACAGAAATTTTTAAATTTTCAATAGGAAAAAAGAACTAAAATACTTTTGTAAAAATATAGTTAATTATATTGAAGTTATTATTTTTATTAGCTATAATGTGTTAGAAAAACTAAATAAAAGAAAAAGGCAAACTTGTCGTGAGGCAGGGACGCAAAGCCATGGGTCTAACAGAGTATAGATAGCCAGGTTGCCATATTAAATATTTTATGGCACCTATATATTCATAGGTGTTTTTTGCGTACCTAAAAAAGGAGGGAATATCTATAAAAAGAGCTTTCATTTAATTTTAATAATTATTAGGGGGTATTAATGTGAAAAAGAAAATGTTTAAAAACAAAGGTATAGCTTTTAAACTAATAATAACTTTTATATTGCTTATAAGTATTCCTTTGACGGTACTAGGATTTGCAACTTATAATAAATCAAATGAGATTTTAAAAAAGGATTTAGAAAGTTCAACTGCTGAGTTAAATACTCAAATAAATAATTCTATTAGAAATTATCTTAAAGGTATAGAACAAAGTGTTGTAATGATGAGTAATGATCCTAATGTAAAGAAAGTTTTTAATGATGAAAATGTATCATGGATGTTAAAAAGTTTTAAAAGTTACATAGAAAGTTATGAAGATGTATCAAAGGTTTTTATAGGAACTAAATATGGTGATATGCATATATATCCTAATAAAACCTATGATAGTAGCTACGATCCAAGACAAAGGGTTTGGTATAAAGAAGCAGTAAAAAAAGATAAACTTATATGGACTAATCCATATGAGTCAGCATCTACTGGAAAGTTACAGATATCTGCTGCTAAACCAGTATATAATGATGATGGATTTGTTGGAGTTTTAGCTATAACTGTACCTATTGATGTATTGACTAAGGAAGTTACTAAAATTACAGTAGGAGATAAAGGTTATATAACTTTATTAGATAGGGAAAATAAAACTATTGCTAGTAAAAATAAAGAACTTATAGGTAAAGAAATACCTGTAGAAAAATTAGTAAAAGCAGTTAATGAAAAGGATAAAGGTAAAGTTGAGTATAACTGGGTTGAAAATGGTAATGAAGTTAAAAAGTTTGCAGTATTTGATACTATTGATGGAGTAAATTGGAAAGTAGTAGCTTTTATGCATGAAAGTGAAATTAATAAAGATTCCTCAGCTATTTTAAATAGAATAATATTTATTGGTCTTATAGCTTTAATTGTAGCAATAACAGTGGCAGTATTATTTTCAAGAAGCCTAACTAAAAACATAAAAAGGTTGGTAGAAACAACTAAAAAGGTTATGGAGGGTGACTTTACAGTTAAATCTGATATTAAAGCAAGTGATGAAATAGGTTTATTATCAGATAGTTTTAATATGATGATAGAAACTGTTAGAAACCTTATTAAAAAGAGTAAAAATGTTTCCTTAGAAGTAACTTCATCGGCTCAAAATTTAGCAGCAACCAGTGAAGAAACCACTGCTTCAGCTGAAGAAATTTCAGGTACGGTTGATGAAATTGCTAATGGAGCTACAGAACAGGCTAATGATTCCCAAGAGGGAGCAAGTCTTGTTAATAATTTAGATGAGAAATTTAAAAGCTTAGTTAATAATAGTGAAGATATGTTAAATACAGCAATGGAAGTTAAAAAAGTTAATCAAAGTGGTATAGAAGTAGTTAATGGATTAAGGAAGGAAACAGAATCTAATAATGAAGCAACAAAAAGAATAGAAAATGCTATTTTAGAACTTGATAGTAAATCAAAGGAAATAGGAAATATATTAGAAACTATAACATCAATATCAGAGCAAACTAATTTACTTGCATTAAATGCGTCTATTGAAGCTGCAAGAGCAGGGGAACATGGTAAAGGATTTGCAGTTGTTGCTAATGAAATAAGGGACCTAGCAGAGGGTTCTAACGAAGCTGCTGAAGAGATTAAAGAAATAGTTTCAGGTATTCAGGATAAAAGTAAAAATACTGTTAATATAATGGATGAAGTTAAAGAAAGATCTAATAATCAAACTACAGCAGTTAATAAAGCTAATGAATCATTTAGTGATATATCAAACTCTATAGAAGATATAACAACTAAAATAGAATCTATAAGTGATTTTGTAAAGGATATGGATAATGATAAAAATAAAATAGTAGAAGCTATAGAAAATATATCAAGTGTATCCGAGGAAACTGCTGCTTCTAGCGAAGAAGTAAGTGCAACAGTACAACAACAAACAAGTGCAGTTGAAGAGGTTTCTAAGGCAGCAGAGAAGCTTAATTCACTATCAGAAGAACTTAACAAAGAGATAAATAAATTTAGGGTTTAATTTTAAAAGTGCTTTTAGCTTATATAAGCTAGAAGCATTTTTATTAAAGAAAGTGGGGAAAATTAATGAAGATAAATGTATTAGGGAAAGGAGAGCTTAAAAAAATACCTACCCTACCTTTAGTTTTAATATGTGATGATGGCAAAATATTTGAAACTGATAAAGTTAAAGGTGCTGTAAGTATTTTTACAGGAAGAGATTATATAAAAATAGATAATAAGGATGAAAGATGGTATAAAAGATTATTTGCAGCTAATAATTTAGTGAAAAAAGAAAAGGAAGAAATTAATATTGAGATATTTGATAAAAGAAAAGGTGTTATAGATAATAACTTTGTCATAGCTCCAAAGGAAAGTAAATATTTATTAAAAAGTAATACTAACTCTTTAAAATTAAGGATAGATAATGATAAATTATTTCTTTTAAGTTTACTTAAAATGAGAACATTTTCATTACTAGAAAGGGAAGATAGCTTTATATTTAAACAACAAAAGAAACATAAATTAAATAATAAAGAAAGTTTATGTGTATTTGAAAATAAAGATTCTAGTATTAGATATATAGATATTTTTTTAGAGTATGATATAGATAAATTATTAAAGATTTATGATAAGGGGTTTAAAGATGTAGTAGGTAATGAATAAAAAATTTATAATAGTTAGTTAAATGTTTAGATTTTGTGTATAATAATAATATAGATTTTTGCTAGAGCATTTATGAAAAGTGAGGTAATTGATCTTATGGAATTTATAAATGAAAAACAACAGAAGGAATTAGAAAATACTATGGATATGATTATAGAAAAAAATAAAAAAGCATTAAAAAAATTAAGTAAATAATGAAAAAGATAAGTTTAGAAGAACTAATACTATTTCATAAAAAAATTGTTAAACAAACAGGAGGAAGTTCGGAGATTAGGGATATTACATTGGTTGAAAGTGCCTTAAAAAATGTAGATATGAGTTTTGGTGGGAAAGATTTATATCCTAGTATTAAAGAAAAAATATCAGTGAGAAATTTTAGTAACTTTTATCCCTTTTAAATTTAGCAATTTATTGATAAAATTAGAATGCACTTATTGAATACCTCCTTTGATTTGGTGTCAGCAACTATATTTTAGCAGGTATTTTCGATAAGTGCATTATTTTTTGCAAAAAAACTAAACGTTGGAGTTTATCACCCCAACATTTATTATAGAACCTTTTTATTAACTTTTTATACTTTGAGATAATAATGTAAAATATAAATAAAAGAAAAGAGGTGTTTAAGATGAAAAAAGTAATAATAGATGTGGATACTGGAATAGATGATGCGTTAGCTATCCTCTTAGCAGCTAAAAGTGAAAAATTAGATATATTAGGTATAACCACTGTGTCAGGTAATACTAATTTAGATAATGCAACTATAAATACTTTAAAAGTATTAAAATTAATAGATAAATCTATACCAGTATATAAAGGAGCAAGTAAGCCTTTATTAAGGGATATTAGTTTTAAAAGGGGAGTTCATGGAGAAAATGGTATGGCAGGAGCATTAAAGGATATAGACTATGGAAAGGAAGAAGATAAACATGCTGTTGATTTTATTATAGATTCATGTTTAAATAATAAAGATATTACTATTATACTTGTAGGACCTATGACTAATATGGCTTTAGCCCTTAAAAGAAAACCAGAGATAGCTAAAAATATAAAAGAGATAATCACCATGGGTGGAGCCTATAATGGTAAGGGCAATGAATCCTTAGTATCAGAGTTTAATGTATATACAGACCCAGAAAGTGCAAAAATAGTTTATAATTCTAATGTATCTGTTAAAATGGTTGGCTTAGATGTTACAAGAAAGGCTATGTTAATGGAGGATGATTTAAAAAGATTAAATAAAAATAAGGTTACTAGCTTTGTAAAGAAAGTATCAAATCATTACATAGATAGATACTTTAAAAATACTAATATTAAAGGATGTGCATTACACGATCCTTTAGCTGTAGCGATAGCTTTAGATGATTCATTAGTTGAAACTAATGATACTTTCGTTGATGTGGAAATAAAATCTAAGTATTGTGATGGACTTACCATATGTGATTTTAAAAATACATTAAATAAAAAAGCTAATACTGAAGTTTGTGTTGATGTTGATAGTAAAAGATTTATAGATATGTTTATAGATACTTTAAATAAATAAAATTCACACACATTTTATCCACAGAAAATGAAATATAGCGATTAAAAAATATAAAAAAATGTGGATAAATTCATAAATAATCCCCTAATATTAGGGGATTTATTTACGAATTTAGGTATTTCATTGCTGTATTACAGAAAAGTTTAATACCTAGTGGTAAGATATCTTCATCTATATTATATTCTGGATGATGCAGAGGAATATTAATACCTTTATCTATATTTTTAGTTCCTAAAAAGAAAAATGTACCTGGTACCTTTTGTAAGTAAAAACTAAAGTCTTCCCCTCCCATGGATGGTCTTTTAATTTCAAATACTTTTTCATCTAAAATCTCCTTAGCTACACCTTCAAAAAAGGTAGTAAAGTTTTTGTCATTTATAGTTGGAGGGTAATAATAGCTATAATTAAATTCATAGCTACAATCATTTGCCTTTGTAATGTTTTTAATAAAACTTTCTATTCTTTTAGGAATTAAATTTCTTGTTTCATTATTTAATGTACGTACTGTACCAGAAAGGGTAGCATCATTAGGTATTACATTAAATACACTTCCTGAGTTAAACATACAAGTAGATACTACAGCACAATCTAGGGGATCAATTTCCCTACTTACTATGGTTTGTAATGAATTAACTATTTGTGAACCTATAACTATTGGGTCTTTAGCTAAATGGGGAACAGCTCCATGGCCTCCTAATCCTTTTATTTTTATATCAAATCTATCTGCAGCTGCCATTATTGTATCTTTTTTTATTCCAACATAACCAGAATCTATTTCTGGCCATATATGTAAACCAATAATTGCATCTACCTTAGGATTTTTAAGTGCTCCTTCATCTATCATTTCTTTAGCCCCTCCGGGACCTTCTTCTGCTGGCTGAAAGATAAATTTAATATTACCCTTTATTTCCTCCTTTAATTCTGAAAGGATTTTAGCTGCTCCTAAACATATGGCTATATGACCATCATGACCACAGGCATGCATAACTTTAGAGTTTTCTGATTTAAATTTAAGATTAGTTTTCTCTTTTATATTCAAAGCATCCATATCAGCTCTTATGGCTATCGTTTTACCAGGCTTAGAACCCTTTAATATACCTATTACTCCTGTTTTTGCAACATTAGTAATTACAGTTAATCCAAAAGATTCTAAAAGATTAGCTATTTTTTTAGAAGTATTATATTCTTTAAAGCCAACTTCAGGGTGTTTATGAAAATATCTTCTTAAATCTATAACTTCTTTATTATATTTTTTTACTTTTTCATTTATAATATCCTTCATTTTTTTCACCTCTTAAAATTATAAAGGGTGTTTCCACACCCTTTAATTTTAGTCAACTGGTATTTGAGACTCTTCAATAAATTTATCTACATGGCTTTTATCTTGGGGCTTAGTAAGTAAACTAACTATTACTAATACTATAATATTTCCAAGTAGTCCCCATATACCTGAATGTATATCATATATAGAAATACCTGTTATAGTTATATAAAAATTAATCAATACACCTGTTAAAAGACCAAAAATAGCTCCCTGTTTAGTTGCCCTAGGCCAGAAAAATACTGCTACCATAAGTGGGAAAAATTGAACTATAGATCCATAAGCGCCTAATAATAAGGCAACTAATGATTTAGCTCCAAATACAGCTATATAATAGGCTACACTACAGAAAATTACTATAGCTATTCTTGTAACAAGTAAAGATTTTTTATCATCCATATTAGGATTAATTACTTTTTTATGAAAATCAAAGGTATAAACCGATGCAGCACCATGGGTTATAGTATCAGAAGAAGACATTGCAGCTGCTAAGGTAGCTGCCGCTACTAAACCTAATATAACGGAAGGTAAATTAAGTTGAGTTAACATATAGGGAAGTATCTGATCAGCAGATTCTAAAGTTCCCTTTGGAACTATACCTATACCTGAAAAACCTATAAATAATACTGGTATCATAAATATCGCAAAGGTTGGATATAATGCAACTGTTCTTTTTAATGTCTTTTCTGATTTTGTTGTAAAGGATTTCATAAATAAGTGAGGCCACATAGTAAATCCTAATATTGAAACTATTAAAGCCGATGAAAAAGCAGGCCATGACATTTTAGCACCGATTATTAAATGACTCGGATCATTTTCTGCTATTTTACTAAACATATTAGAAATACCACCATGGAATTTAAATGGTAGCCATAAACCTAAAATCCAAGCCATAAAAAGCATAAATAATCCCTGTAAGACATTTGTCCATGCAACACCACGAACACCACTAGAAAAAACATATACTAAAACTACACCATAGGCTAATAAAGCACCTAACCAAAAAGGTATCAAACCATCGGTAGTAACATTTAACACATAAGCCATACCCTTAAGTTGTAGCGCAATATATTGAATAAAGGCAAGGATACTAATTATAGCCATTATAGCTGATAATGATTTAGACTGAAATCTATCAGAGACTAATTCAGCCTGGGTCATATAATTATATCTTCTACCTAAGCGGTAAGCTTTAGGTCCCCATAAAAGCCAAGGAACTAATCCCATAGCACAGTAACCTAAAATATAAAAAGAAGCAGCTCCCTTAGAATATGCCCACCCAGGGCCACCTAAAAAAGCAAAGGCACTAAATATAGCACCACCCATTAAAAAATACATTGTAAAAACATTTAGACTTCTTCCAGCTGTAACAAACTCTTCAACACTTTTATCTTTATTTAATCCTGCACGGATTCCCATAAACATAACTAAAACTAAATATGCTAATACAATAAGTAAAACTACTATAGTACTACTCACTTAAATCACCCCCTATATTCTTGATTGTATTTTGTCATTGTTCCAATAAAAACTATTACTATCCATAAACCTATCCAAAACATACTAAAAGGCATTCCTAAAACTAAAGGCTTAACTCTATTAGCTATTAAATAAATAGGCCATATTTGAGCTAAACCACAAATTAAAAAGTAACAAAACCAAAAGATACTACGCTTTTTTCTAGTATTGTCTATGTCTTTACTAAAGAATGACAAACCCCTTTTTGTGACTTTTTTCATACTTTCACCTCCTAAAGTTTATCTTGTTATAAATCTATGAGGACAAGTTTAAAATAATTACAAAATATTAATAAATTTTCATAAACTAACTTCCTATAAAAGTTAAGAAATTATTGAATTTCTTAAGAGTTTTGGTTACTTTAAAATTAAAATATAAATAAATTGGGTAGGTAGAAGTGCTTTAAATTACACTTTTACCTACCCTTTTTATTTTTTAATATGAAATATATCTATATGTAAAATCATAAGAAATTTAAATTTAGCTTATTTTTTAATGTAAGTTTATTAATATAACATATTATCACCGGTAAATATAAAGGGACGTCTCTTTCCTTGGAGGAGAGTATGTATAGTGAAATAAATACTTTATATATAGATTATTTAAATGGTGATAAAGAGGCTTTAGAAAAGTTACTTAATAAACTTAAACCCCTAGTTTTATCTTCAATAAATAAATATTACAAAAAAATAGATCAATATGATGATTTAATCCAGGAAGGGTTTGAGGTAATAATAAATGCAATTAATGGTTTTGAAAAAAATAAGGGTTGTTACTTACTAGGATATATTAAGCTTATGCTTAAATACTACTATTTAGATAAATCAAAATATGAAAAGAAAACTATATCCTTAAATAAAGTAATAAGTAATGAAGATGAATCCTTAGAACTTATAGATATGATTAAGGATGATTTACCCTTAATAGATGAAATGATGATAGAGGATGAATCTAGAAAAGTTCTTTGGGAAAGTATATCAAAGTTAACTAATAGACAAAGACAGATTATATATCTTTATTATTTTAATAATAAATCTTTAAAAGATGTAAGTAAAGAGCTTTCAATAAGCTATAGAACAGCTGTAAACATAAAAGGAAAAGCTTTAGAAAATTTAAGAAAAAATTTTAAAAATAAATAGTAACTTTTAATCCTTCTTTCTATATAAGAAGTAGAAAGGGGGTGAGAATATGGCGATAGAGGCAAATAGTAAGGATTCTAAATTTAGAGTTGGTTTTAATGCTGGGGTTGATGAAGATGGTAAAGAGATTATAAAAAGAAAAACATTTTCTAAAGTTAAATCCCAAGCAACTAATGAAGATATTTATGCAATAACTACTTCATTAGCAGGACTTCAAGAAAGACCTTTAGTAAGTGTATCAAGAATTGATGAGGTGGAATTAAGAGAGGTTTAATTAACCTTAAATAATTTTAAGGAGGTGAGAAGATGGCAAGTAAATTAGAGATGATTTTTAAAAACCAAACAGATTCTAAAGCAAGGATTACTATAGATCAGCCAAGAAGTGATCTTACCCAATTAGAAGTAGAAACTGCAATGAATGATATTATCGCTAAAAATGTATTTAATTCAAACGGAGGGGACTTTGTAGCAATCTCTGGGGCTCGAGTAGTAACAACTCAAATAAATGATTTAATATAAACTTTAAGCCGGGGAAACCCGGCTTTAATTAGAGGTGATTAAATGGAGGAAGTTTATACTCAAATAGCTAATTTAGGGTTTCCTATAGCTGTAAGCATCTATCTATTAGTAAGGATAGAAGGTAAGCTTAATAGTTTAACCCAAAGTATAAATGAGTTATCTAAAACCATAGCAGCCATTAAATAATAAAAAGACTTGATATTTTTATATCAAGTCTTTTTTAGTTAAAAAATTTCAATAGTCTTTTAGTCCTAAATGGCTATATTAGTTGATTTAAAGTCTGAATGACGAAATATGGGGAAACTTTGTAGTATACATTAGTAAAGAGGCAGTATATAATATATTTAGAACTAACTGGAGGTAAAATATGATAAATATAGATAAATTTGTAATGAAGAAAATAATAGGTATTATACCAGAGATTAAAAATGAAAAACCTATAACAAAAGTGATAACAAAGGATTTAAGTGTATTTATTATAGATAAGAATATAAGGATAGTTTTAAAAAGTTTAGCTAAATACTTTGAAATAGATTTAAAATTAACAAAACTATATTCTAAGACTTTAACTAAAGTTTCTAATTCATTAGTTTTACCCTTTGATAAGGATAACATATTTATTCCCTTTAACTTAAGAAAAGTAACTAATTCAAATGATATAGCATCTGGATATTTTAATATTGATTATATTAAAGATATATATAAATTAAATGGACAAGCAGTTTTAATATTAAAAGGGGATATGGAGATAAAACTTAAACAAAATATGAAAACAGCTATTAAACATATGAAAGAAGGTGAGATAGTAAAAAGACATTACAAAAGTTACCCTATAAGAGTATACAGCGGAGAAGATTATAAAGGTTTTGAAAGGATGAAATTTGATATCGCCTCTAAAGATGATATTTACATGTTAACAAATGAAATATTAGTTATTAATAAACTAATAAATAGTTTTTAAGATGTTTAAGATTAATTAAAAAATGGAGGAATGTAAAATATGAAGGATTTAAAGAAAGTCTTAAAAAAAGAACCTATAGCTTTTATACCTGAGTATGTTAAAGATAAGGGTAACTTAACTAAAGTTATAACAAAGGATTTAGAAGTGTATTATTTAAGAAATAGATTAAATACAGTACTAAAGGAAATGGCTAAAAAACATTTAGTAGATATTAATGTAGTTAAAAAATATATAGGAGATATTTTAGGTGGCTCTAGGGTTTTACCTTTATTTTTCGATGCAGAAAATATATTTGTACCTATTAAGGTGAGAAAACCTCTTAATTCAAATGATAGTTGCTATGGATATATAAATCTAGATTATCTAAAGCTAGATGAAGAGAAAAATCTAATTTTAATAGATAATAAATTAGAGATAAATGTAGTACAAAGAATAGAAACTATAAAAGGATATATAAAAAGAGCAGAGATAATAAAGGAAGGTTATATTAACACACCTTTCATAGCACTCAATGAAAGAAATACCTATGAACTTATAAATAGACCAGTAACTAAACTAGATATGGCCATTTTAAGACATGAACTACTTAATATTAAAAAACTCCTATTAAAATTAAAGAATAAGAAAGATAAAAAATAACTTTAATATATAATCTAAAAGAAAACTAACCCTCATAAATTTAATTTATGGGGGTTAAATTATTTATTAAGAATTAATATAAAAATCATACTCTAATCACTTGAATTACAATGTTTTATGGTATAAAATGTAGTTGCATGTTTTTTTAGCATGTCTTATTAAATTTTAACAAAAGAAGCTAATAACTTTAGGAGGTAATTAAATGTTAGATATAACAGAAATAATGAAACTTATTCCCCATAGATATCCCTTTATATTAGTAGATAAGGTAGTTGATTTAGAAGTAGGTAAAAAGGCAGTGGGAATAAAAAATGTAACTATAAATGAACCCTTTTTTCAAGGACACTTTCCTGGAAATCCTATAATGCCAGGAGTATTAATAGTAGAAGCAATGGCTCAAGTTGGTGCTGTAGCACTTATGAGTAATGATGAAAATAAAGAAAGGTTAGCAGTATTTACAGGGATAGATAAGATAAGATTTAAAAAACAAGTTAAACCAGGAGATACTTTAAAAATGGAAGTTGAAATAGAAAGTATGAGAAGAGGTATAGGTAAGGGTAAAGCTATAGCCTATGTAGATGATAAAGTAGCTTGTAAAGGAACTTTAATGTTTGGCTTAGTTGATAATGAATAGTAAAAGTGATAGGCAAAGTGTTAAAAACTTTGCTTATTTTTATATTATAAAATATATTGGATTTAAATATTAGGAGTTAACTTATGTTATAAAGGGTTATAAATACTTGTTAAACGTTTTAAGCAGAAATAATATTAATTTTATTTACTAGTAACTAGTAGTATTTTACCCTTGATTTACCTATATTACTAAGATACAATATTTCTGTGTGTTGTAATATCATGGAAAAATAAAAATATTAATATGAGGTGCAAAGATGTCAACTAAATCATTAGTGAAAGGCAAGAATTCGTTTAGTATACCGGTTTTGATTTTATCTATTATAGTATTTTTTATGCCTTTTTTTAGAGGTTTATATTTTGAAGAAGAGTTTTATATAGCAAGTTTAATAATATCAGGGTTTGCTTTAATATTTACAATAAAAAATATTAAGGATAGGGAAAAGTTTAGGATAACTAGTTATCTTGAATATTTTGTATTAGCTTTTGTAATGATTTTTATAATTAATTTTCCATTTTCAGTTAATAAACAAATGGCAAGCTTTGAAATTATAAAAAATCTTACATATGTTATAACATTTTTAATAATAAGTAATAAAATAAATTCAAGTAAAGACATAAGTTTAATAAATTGGATACTTATATTAAGTGGTACTGTAGTAGCATTAATAGGATTAAGTTCAGCAATGGGGCCTTTTATATATAATGGAGCATTTGTAGGTGGAATGATAAATTCAACATTTCAGTATCACAATACCTTCGGTTCTTATATGCTAGCAATGTTATTTATTACTATGGCTGAACTTACTGAAAAAACAGATTTTAAAAGACATATATTAAATTCTCTTGCGTATATACTCTTTTTAGGCTTTGTATTTTCCTATTCAAGGGGGTCATGGATTTTATTACCTGTATTAGGGTTATTAGCCTTTATATTTTTAAAAGGAGAAGGATTAAAAAAAGTAATAATAAGTTTCATATCAATAATAGTTTCATTTGGTGTAACATTTAATTTTGTACATAGAAGTATTATAGAAAATTCTTTAAAGGGCTGGCTTTGGATTATACTAGGAAGCATACTAACAGTGATTATTACATATTTATTAGAAAAAATTAAATATTCTAAATTTAAAATTAAAAAGAAAACATTTATCATAATACTAATAACCTTAGGCATATTAATTGGAGGATTAATTATAAGTGGTGCTTTATCTAGTTTTTTACCAGAAACTGTTTCTGAAAGGGTTCAAGGTATAAGCTTTAAAACTTTTACAGCAGTGGAAAGAAGTGTGTTTTATAAAGATGCTTTTAAAATAATAAAGAATAACCCTATTATTGGTACTGGTGGTGGTGGCTGGGAAACTTTATATAGTATGTATAAGACATATGATTATTCGACCACACAAGCCCATAATTATGTGATACAAACTTGGGTTGAAGTAGGAACGATAGGTTTGATTTTATTATTAGGTATATATATATCTTTTATATGGACAAGTTATAAAACCTTAAAAAATATAAGGGATGATAAATTATCAAATAAAACTGTAGGTATCGTTTGTGGAGCATTAACATTAGTACTTCATAGTATAATAGATTTTGATATGGCCTTAGGAGGCTATGCAATATTATTTTGGTTATTAATAGGAGTAGTTAATAACTTAAGTAAAAAATATACTGAAGAAAGAATTAAAAAAATTAATATATCAAATATAGTCTTAATAGTAGTGATTTGTTTTGTCTTTATATTTTCATCAATGTTTAAAATAGGTGAAATTAACGCTAATAAGGCAGTTAAAAACTATAAAAATAAAAATTATAAAGAAGCTATGGAAAACTTTAATACCGCTTCTAAATTTGCACCATTTATTCCTAATTATAAATTTGATTTGGGTAATTTACAATTATCCATAGGGAGACAGAAAAGATCAAAGGATCTAATAAATAATGCAATTAAAAATGTGGAAAATGCAATAGAACTTAATAAAACTGATTTTAAAGCATTAGGAAATGGAATAAGCTTTTATTCAAAGGCAGGTCAGATTGATAAATGTATAAAATTATCTGAAGATCTTTTAAAATATCATCCATTAAATGAATCTACTTATATTAATGTGATTAGTATATATTATCAATTTGGAGAAGCTTACTTAAAAAAGGGAGATAAAGATAAGGCAAAAGAATATTTTGAAAAAGTAATTAATGTAGATAAGAAAGTTTCAGAGATTAATGAAACCTTAGATAATAGAGAGGATAAATTATTAGAAGGTGTCAAAGATGCACCTGAATCTTATATTAAAGAAAGATTTAATATTAACTTAAATGATACAACTAAAAAAAGAATAAAAAGTTCAAAAGATATTTTAAGTAAACTAAAATAGGGGGCACATTATGAAAGTACTTATTACTGGCTCAAATGGTATGCTTGGGTGTGATTTAAAGAAAGTTATGGAAAAGCAACATGATTTAATATTAGCAACCAGGGATGATTTTGATATTACCAATATAGATGAAACTATAAAGTTTATAGAAAAATCTAATCCAGATATAGTTATCCATGCAGCAGCATATACTGATGTTGATGGATGTGAAAGTAATATAGATTTAGCATATAAAGTAAATAGCTTAGGTGCTAGAAATATTGCAGTTTCATGTAATAAAATAGATGCATCTTTAGTTTATATAAGTACTGACTATGTATTTGATGGAACTAAGGGTGAAGGTTATATAGAAACAGATAAGACTAATCCACAAAGCATATATGGAAAAAGTAAGTTAGCAGGAGAAAATCTTATAAAAGAGACTTGTAAAAAACACTATATTGTAAGGACTTCTTGGTTGTTTGGAGAAAATGGTAATAACTTTGTAAAAACCATGCTTAATCTAGCAAAGACAAAGAAAGAACTTACAGTAGTAAATGATCAGTTTGGTTCACCAACTTACACATTAGACTTAGCAAAGGCTATAAATAAACTTATAAAAAAACCAACATATGGAACTTTCCATGTAACTAATAGTGAATATTGTAGTTGGTATGAGTTTTCAAAGGAAATATTTAAAATAGCAAATATTGATATAAAAGTTGAACCTACAACGACAGAAGCCTTTAATAGGCCAGCTCCTAGACCTAAATATTCTGTAATGAGAAATTATATGTTAGAACTTGAAGGATATGAAAAATTAAGGTCTTATAAAGAGGCAGTGAAAGAGTATATTGAATTATTAGATATTTAAATTAAAATTACTAAGTAATTATTTAAAAAAGTTATAGGGGAGGAAATTATTAATGAAAGGAATAATTTTAGCAGGAGGATCTGGAACTAGACTTTATCCAGTGACAAAGTCAGTATCAAAACAAATATTACCTATATATGATAAACCTATGATTTATTATCCACTTTCAGTTTTAATGTTAGCAGGTATTAAAGATATACTAATAATATCGACACCTAGAGATATTGATACATATAAGGAGTTATTAGGTGATGGAAATCAAATAGGTTTAAATATATCCTATGAAATACAAGATAAACCAAGAGGTTTAGCAGATGCATTTATAGTTGGTGAAGAGTTTATAGGAGATGATAAAGTAGCATTAGTTCTTGGAGATAATGTATTTTATGGTCAAAGCTTTACTCAAATATTAAAAAGAGCAGCAAATAGAGAAAAAGGATCAACTATATTTGGTTATTATGTAAACAAGCCTAAACAATTTGGTGTTGTAGAATTTGATGATAATAATAATGTCATTTCTATAGAAGAAAAACCAGAAAATCCAAAATCTAATTATGCAGTGCCTGGATTATACTTTTATGATAATGACGTAGTAGAGATAGCTAAAAATGTAAAACCTTCGAAAAGAGGAGAACTTGAAATTACAACTGTTAATAACGAGTATTTAAAAAGAGGCAAACTAAAAGTTGAATTATTAGGAAGAGGTATGGCTTGGTTAGATACAGGAACTCATAGAGGGCTTTTAGAGGCAAGCAATTTTGTTGAAGCAGTACAGAATAGACAAGGATTATATATAGCCTGTATTGAAGAAATTGCCTATAGAAAAGGATATATAGATAAAGAACAATTATTAAAGCTTTCAGAACCACTTAAGAAAACTGATTATGGAAAATATTTAGTTAGAATTGCAAATGAAGATAGAAGTAACATATCACCAGATAGTGAAGCAGCTGCGACAAGAGAGGTGTAAATATGGGTAAATTTAATTTTATAAAAACTGATATTAAGGATTTATATATAATAGAGCCTACTGCATTTGGTGATAGTAGAGGTTATTTCATGGAAACATATAATTATAATGATTTTAAAAATGCAGGATTAGATATGGATTTTGTACAAGATAATCAATCAAAATCAAAAAAAGGTGTCTTAAGAGGGTTACACTTTCAATATAAACATCCCCAAGGGAAACTTGTAAGGGTTCTAAAGGGGGAAGTATTTGATGTAGCAGTAGATTTAAGAAAAAGTTCAAATACATATGGACAGTGGTATGGAGTAATATTGACAGAGGAAAATAAAAAGCAATTTTATATACCAGAGGGATTTGCCCATGGTTTTTTAGTACTTTCTGAAGAGGCTGAATTTGCTTATAAGTGTACTGATTTTTATCATCCTGAAGATGAGGGTGGTATAATGTGGAATGATCCAGATATAGGAATAGAATGGCCAATAGAAAACATTGGACAAGTTAATTTATCAGAAAAGGATAAGAAATGGGAAACATTAAAGGAAATATCAACAGACTTTTAATATGAAAATATATAGCACATTTAAAAATTACTTAGTTGGAGGGAAGATATGAAGAAGTTATTGATTACAGGTGGCGCAGGTTTTATTGGAAGTAATTTTATTAAATATATGCTTAATAAATATAAGGATTATAAAATAGTTAATTTAGACTTATTAACATATGCAGGGAGTCTTGAAAATTTAAAGGATGTAGAAGATAATGATAATTATATATTTCAAAAAGGAGATATAGCAGATAGAGAATTATTAAAAGAATTATTTTATGAGTATAAATTTGATTATGTAATAAACTTTGCAGCAGAATCCCATGTGGATAGAAGTATAGAAGAACCAGAAGTTTTCTTAAGAACAAATATAATGGGAACTCAAGCTTTATTAGATACAGCTAAGAATCATTGGATGACAGGAAAAGATGAAAAAGGGTATCCAACTTATAGAGATGGAGTGAAGTACTTTCAAGTATCAACGGATGAAGTATATGGAGCATTAGGAAAAACAGGGATGTTTACAGAAAAAACTCCCCTTGCACCTAATAGTCCATATTCTGCAAGTAAAACAAGTGCTGATTTAATAGTTAGATCATATAATAAGACATTTAAAATACCAACAAATATAACTAGATGCTCAAATAACTATGGACCATATCAGTTCCCAGAAAAACTTATACCACTTATGATAGCAAATACTTTAGAGGAAAAAGACTTACCTGTATATGGAGATGGTATGCAAATAAGGGATTGGCTACATGTGAATGATCACTGTAGTGCAATAGATACTGTACTTCATAAAGGGAAAATAGGTGAAGTATATAATATAGGTGGAAATAATGAAAAAGCTAATATAGAGATAGTAAAGCTAATAATAGAAAAACTAGAAAAAACAGAAGACTTAATAACATATGTGAAAGATAGATTAGGACATGATAGAAGATATGCTATAGATAATACAAAAATAACAACAGAATTAGGTTGGGAACCTATCTACACATTCGAACAAGGTATGGAAGAAACAATAAAGTGGTACTTGGATAATAAAGACTGGTGGGAAAAGATTAGAAGTGGAGAATATATGGATTATTATGAAAAAATATATGGAGAGAGAATCGATTAAGTAAATTATAGATATTAGGAGAATTTAACACACCTTAAAACACTAGATTATTTATGCAAAAGAACCAACGAAGGAGATAGTTAAAATGTTCAAAGCTGTTAAATATGTTATGAAGGAACATAAAAGTAATTTTAAAAATATTATCAAACTTTCTATAGCTCATATTAATAATGAGACAATTAGAACAAGCTTAGGGTTTTGGTGGCTTATTATCCATGATCTTATATATTTTATTGTATTTACTTTCTTTAGAACTTTAATGTCAGGAGATTCTCAAATAGATGGAATGCATAGAGTTATTTATTTACTTACAGGATTAATCCCTTGGTTTTTTATGAGTGAAGTACTTAATAAGGGATCAAATTCAATTTTAAAAAGTAAAGGGATAGTAAATAGCATAAAATTTCCAATTACGACATTACCTACTATTGAAGTAATATCAATTTTTATAAAGAGAAGTTTTACTTTCATTATAGTTTTTTTTGTGTGTGTATTTTTTGGTTATGTATCAAATTTTTCAATTATACTTTTTGTTTATTATTTTGTAGCAATGTTTATGCTTATGTTTTCTTTAAATTTAATTATTTCAGCCTTAATAGCTATTTCAAGTGATTTCACTCAGCTTTACAGGTCTATAACTCGAGTTTTGATGTTTTCATTGCCAATTCTCTGGAGTTTTGAAATGGCTAAAGGATATAGATTTATTTCTATACTCTTAAAGATGAATCCTATGGTCTATATTATTTTGGGTTTTAGAAGTGCATTTATTTACGGACATTTACCAAATTTAAATTATTCAATTTACTTTTGGGCATTTGTAATAATTGTGTTTAACTTAGGGTGTTATGTACAATATAAACTGAGAAAATATTATTCTGATTTTATGTAATATGTGAGGTGCATTATGAGTTATGCAATCAAAGTAAAAAATTTAAAAAAATATTTTTGGCTTTTTGAAAAAGACTATAAAATTTTTGCTTGGCTATTTACTAAAAAGGGCCATAGTGGAGTGAAAAAAGCTATTGATGATGTTTCTTTTGTTGTTAAGCCTGGAGAAGTTGTTGGCTTGATAGGTTCGAATGGAGCAGGCAAGTCTACTCTGATGAGAGTAGTTAGTGGGATTACGTTGCCTACAGAGGGTGATATAAGGGTTAATGGGAAAGTAGGAAGTTTTATAAATTTATCAGCAGGGTTTAATGTAGAATATACAGGAAGGCAAAATTTATATTATAAAGGGACATTAATGGGAATGTCTAAGAAAGAATTAGATAATAAAATTGATGAAATTATTGACTTTATAGATATCGGAAACTATATAGATATGCCTGTTAGGACATATTCATCTGGTATGGCAGCTAGACTAGGGTTTGCTTTAGCTATTTTTTCGGATCCAGATGTATTAGTTATTGATGAAGTCTTTGCAGTAGGAGATCAAGATTTTAGAAAAAAATCAGCAGAAAAATCAAAAGAGTTATTTTTAGCTGGAAAATCGATATTATTTTCATCACATACAGATTCTTTAATTAGAGAATTTTGCCACAGGGTAATATATTTAAAAGATGGGAATATTGTCTTTAATGGAGATGTTGAAGAAGGTCTTAAAATGTACAATGAAGATATCAAAAAAAGAAAATTAAAACGACTAAGTAAAGAAAAGAAGGACTAGTGGAGGTGTGGTGAATGAAGAAAGCAATATTTGTTTTAGGCATGCACAGAAGCGGAACATCTGTCTTGACTGCTGGTATTAATGCACTGGGTGCTAAAGTTATTAATAATACTCCAAAAACTGAGGAAAATCCAAAAGGATATTACGAACATGGAGAGGTACAAGCACTTAATGATGAAATTCTAAAGGAGTTTAATACATTTTGGGGGAATCCTTATTATAAATCTGAAATTGAAGAAGTTTTTGTAGATGAAAAAAAGTTTTCAAGATATTATGATAGAGCTAAAAAAATTATAAATGTTTATAAAAATGACGATGTATTTGTCATAAAAGATCCAAGAATGTCAATTCTTTACCCTTTTTGGGAAAAAGTAGTGCGTGAGGTTTTTAGTGCAGAAGTATTTAAAGTAGTTATATTAAGAAATCCTATGGAAGTTATTAAATCGTTGTTAAAGAGAAACGAATCAAATCCGTTTCTTTCATTAGGACATAATAAAATTCATTATCTTAAATTATGGACATTATATAATTTTTGGATTATAAAAAATATTGATACTAATAATTATTTTATCACCTTTGACGAATTCGTTAACCATCCTAGAGACACTTTGGTTAATATAGCTAAAACAGTTTCTGTTAATATTGATGATATTAGAAACATCGATGAGTTTATTAACAATTTTTTAGAAAGAGGATTAAAACATTACAACGAAGATATAGATATTCAAATGTTTAAAACAATAAATAATGATTTGACATGGATATATAATTTTTATACAGACCTAAATAAGATAGCAAATAAAACATTAAATAAGAAAGAAGTATTAACGATAGTAAAGAAATATGATGACATATTTGAAGATTTGTTTAAAGATTTAAATGGGGTAAGTGGTTTATTAAGTCACTATTATTACCTATTGCAAGATATTAAAACTAAATTTGATGCAGGCCATGGGGAAAGTCAGATGAATAGTGATAACATAAATATAGAACAGTTATATATTGACTTTGGAGAAGGTTATTCAGAAGAAAATAGCATAGTTAATAAACTAAATGTGAATCAGTCCAAATTTACTAATTCATGTGAATTTACAATTAATCATAAAGTTAGTGATATTACAGGAATTAGATATGATCCTCTTGACGAAAAGTGTATACTAAAACTTAAAAATATAAAAATATTGACAAATAAAGAAGCATATTCTGTTGGGGTAGATTCAACGAATGCAAATTATAATTATAGCAATGTATACCTTTTTTTAGGTGATAATCCATCTATTATTTTAAATTTAGATGGTATTTTAGAAGATGAAGTTATAGATAAAGTTATAATCAATGTAGAATTTTTAGATACTGATGAACTTATATCCGATATAGAATCTTCAATTGCAATAATAATTTATGAGATTAAGAGTATAAATAACAAGTTTAGTGGACTAAATGAGATAAAGCCAATGATTGAAAAATTTCAAATTGACAATTTAGTTAATGATAAGAATTTAGAAAGTAAGATTGATAAATTAAGTGATGCAACTGATAATATTGCACTAGCAATAGAAAGTGGAAGCTCACAGAATACAGAGTTGTCTGAAAGAATCAGATTAATTAATAATTATGTTGAAGAAATAAGAAATAATATAGAAACTTCAAACAAAAAAATAGTGAGTAAAGTAGATATGTTGCAAGCAGCCAATTATGGAATGTATGATAATTTTAATGAGTTAAGTAACCTTTATGATGAAACAGTTTCATATTTAGAAAATAAAAAAACACAGGATAGAGAACTTATTAATGAATTTAAATCGTTGAATAGTATTGTTAATGAAATAAAACTTAACATAACAACTGGAAATGAAAAACTAAATAAGAAGATAGATATTTTGGAATTTAAAAGCAATAGTTTTTATGAAAAAATTAATGAGTTGAATAATACAATTAACAATATTGCTGCATCTAATGTGTGGAAGTTATTTAAGCCCAAATTGCTTATGAAAAGTATAGTATTATATAAGAAGATTTACCGAACAATAAAAAAAGCTAATGTTTTTGATGAAGAATATTACTTAAAAAATAACGAAGATATTAGTAAAACCAATATAGATCCTTTGGAACATTATATAAAACATGGCGCTAAAGAGTTACGAAATCCTAGTACAGATTTTGATACTAGCTACTATATCAAAAACAATCCAGATGTTAAGGAAAGTGGTATAAACCCTCTATTTCATTATATTGTATTTGGATATAAGGAAGGGAGATTACCATCTAAAGAAGCAAACAGATATGATGAATGGATAAAACTTCATAGGAGACCAAAATGGTATAATTTATATAGACAAATAGAGAATGCGAAGATAGCATATCATATATTTAAGAGTAAACAGTTTGATAATGCATGGTATTTCAATAAGCATCCTGATTTAAATGACAAAATTTTAAAATCAGTATTTTGGAAATATCGCAATTCCAAAATAAAATTACTTAGACTTTTTGGTAAAGCACTAACTAGTCCTATATTACATTATGTTTGGCAAGGTGTATATTTAGGATATGAGCCTAGTCCTACGTTCAATACAGATGTTTATCTTAATGAACATGCCTCAAAGAATTTTGATATCGTGAATCCGTTCTACGATTATATATTAAGTCAGCATAATAAAACTGAAGAAATATTAGAAACAAATACTAATAAAGAAATTTCTAAAAACTTAGATTCTATAAGTGATACTAAATTAATAGAGATTCTCAGGGAAAGTCCAGAATTTGACGCTAAGTGGTATTTAAATGAAAATAAAGATGTAGCAAATGCTGGTATAGATCCTGTTGAACACTTTTATTACAATGGATGGAAAGAAGGCCGTAATCCAAATAAAGATTTCAATTTAAATGAGTATAGAAAGCAAGTACCTGAATTTACAGACGAAAACCTAAATCCATTCATGCACTATTTATTAGTATGGAAAAAACAATATGGACAGTTTATTAGTAAGAATGATATATGGAAAAAAATTATCTTTAATAAAAATAGTGATATAAAAGTGAATGACAGAATTGATATTATAGTTGTTGTTTCAGACTCACAGAAGAATGTTGTAAAGCTAATAGATGATATTGATTCTTATTCAGATGTACCATATAGACTTATTATTGTGGATGATTGCATAAAGGATATAGAAGTAAAACAACAAATAGAGGTTTATTGTGCTACGCAAGAAAATACTGTATATCTTAGGAATGATATTAAAATAGGAAAAGAGAATAGTATTAATAAGGCTATTCAATTATTTGGATTAGAAAATCATAAGGTAATAATACATTCAAATATAGAATTGTATGAAAACTTCTTATCAGGAATTTTGAAACAAATTATAAAAGAACCAAATAAAGTATCTAGTGTTAGACCTATGTCTAATACAATTCAAGAAGTTTTAAGTACTAAGTATTGTGATAATATAAGTAAGAGAAACGAAAAAAAACAAAATATGTATAGAATACTAGAAGCTAATAATATAAATTTAGGTAGCTTTAGCGAAGGTCTTATAGCTATCAATAAGTCTATATTACAAAAGAATGGATTACCAGGTTTCATTAGCATAACAAACAAAGAGAATAGTTGGTTTACTAAAGCATCCAATATGGGATATGAGAATCGATTGGCAACGGATGTGTTTATTAAGTTAAAGGATAAAGCAAATAATGATTTATTGTTTTTAGACAAAAGAGCAAATATAGATTTTGATACTCAGAACAGTTTAGCTTCGCAGACAATATACACTAATTACTGTAAAATTATGGACAATCTAAGTGATGAGGACTTATATTCAGAGAGATTCTTAATAATAAATAGTGTCCAAGGTGGCGGGAGTAAAGCATATATTAAAAGAAAAATACAAAGTTTAAACAAGTCAAAAAAGCAAATTCTACTATGGGACCCAAATACATTTAAAGCAGAATTTGTAGATGCCCAAGGGGAACCTTTAGCTGGATTTACTGTTAGTTTAGATTTATTTAATGACTTAGTCCAAACCTATAAGCCAACAGAGGTTATTATTTCGTCTATTGTTTTTTGTTATAATTTCCAAAGGACTGTATCTACAATAATTGAAGCTTTTAATGAATATAAGACTGAATTAACATATTTGGTTCATGATTATTATTGTGTTTGTCCTTCATTTAACTTGTTAGACTATAAAAATAGTTTTTGTGGTTTAAAAAATTTAGATAAGTGTAAAAAATGCTTAAAGTCAAATACAAATAAGGCTATTGAATATAATGATATAGATAGCTGGAGATTGACATGGGAAAATCTTCTTGACAAGTGTGATAATATTCAAGTTTTTTCTAACTCATCAAGAGACTTAATGGAAATTGTATATCCAAAAGTAAGCAATAAAATTCAAATTAGACCTCATGATGTTAGTTATTGTAAAAATTTAAGAGTACCAAATATATCAGATCCACAGTCTAATTTGCATATTGGTTTTGTTGGAGATATTACAATTTCAAAAGGATTAGAAAAAATAAATGAATTTTCTAAATTGGATACAGAGGTTTCTTTAACTGTAATAGGAAGAGTGGCTCAGCCAGTAATAAGTAAGGTAAATATAACTGGAAGGTATTCATTAAATGATCTTCCAGCTATTATAGAAGATTCTCAAGCAAATGTCTTTTTTATATCCTCTATCTGGCCTGAAACATTCTGTTATGTAGCAGATGAGCTTATGCAAATGAAACTACCGATTGTATGTTATAATTTAGGAGCTCAAGCAGATAAAATCAGAAAATATAAATTTGGTTATGTGTTAGATATTGACATGCCTTTTAATGAACAAATAAGTAGCATTAATGAATGGCGTAAAAATAAACTACAAGATGTTTGGAAGGAGCGGACAAAATGATAAGAGTATATACATCAATAACGAAAAGTTATATACCTAAAGCAAGAGTATTAGCAAAGAGTTTAAAAAGATTTCATCCTGATTGGGAATTCAATGTTGTATTTTCAGATACTTTACCACTAAGTTTTGATTTAACGAAGGAACCCTTTGATAGTGTTACTTTAATAGATGAATTTGAAATACCGGATAAAGAGCAATGGATTTTTAAACACTCAATAGTTGAGCTGTGTACTGCTGTTAAAGGCTTTATGGGAGAAAGATTATGTGCTAGACCAAATACTGATGCAGTTATCTACTTAGATCCTGATATCATGATATTTAATTCATTAGAGCCCTTAATAGAAATGTTAGATGAATATGATATCTTGCTTACCCCTCATCTAACTCATAATGAAGGAATTAGTGATAGAAATCCTGAGCCTATTGAAAATGAGCTTACAGCTTTAAAGTATGGAGTATATAATCTTGGGTTTTATGCAGTTAAACCGGAAGGCCAGGGATTAGAGTTTGTTAAATGGTGGTCAAACAGATTACATTTCTTTTGTGATGAAAATTGGAGAGAGGGACTCTTTACTGATCAGAAATGGTGTGACATAGCTCCAGGTCTATTTAGCAAGCTAGGAATTATTCATGACCCTGGATATAATACTGCTACGTGGAACTTAAAATATCGACCAATTAGCAAAAGAAAAGGTATTTTTTATGCAGGGGATAAACCTCTTAGGTTTTATCATTTTACAGGATATGATAGTGGTAAGGGTCTTGTACAATTAAAGAAAGTACCTAGTTACAAAAACGCAAAAAAATTATGGGATATATATGATAAAGAGTTAAAAGCTAATGGTCATGGCGATGAAGATTTTAACCATTGGCATTATAACTATTTTAATAACGGAGAAAAAATTACTAAAGAGATGAGGAGGTTGTTTAGAGCTTGGGATATTCAGGACAATTTTAAAAAACCATTTCATACTGAAGGAAATAGTTTTTTTAATTGGTTCTACTCAGATAATTATAAGAAAAACAAAGAAAATTATAGTAAATTTCAGCTTAATGACATTTAGATTAGAATTTAAAACTCTTGTAATAAATAATAGAGGAATAAGGAGTTGGAACATTGAAGACTATATATTTTCATATAGGTTTGCATAAAACTGGAACTACTGCACTACAAACTTTTTTCACAAAAAACAGAAAGAAGTTAGCAAAATATGATATTTTATATCCTAAAAGTGGTCATTATATAAACGGACATCATCTTTTGGTTTGGGCACAAAGGAAAAAACTAAGTGATGCATTAATCAAGGGGTTTATAGGGAATAGAAAGTTAAACTTCTTTGTACATCAACTGATAGAGGAAATAGATAATATGCCTTGTGATAATATCCTGATTTCTAGTGAAAATTTAGCTGCTAGACCTTTTATTGAATTATTTAGAGTAATAGATGCTTTAAAACAATATGGTTTTAAAGGTAACATTAAAATAGTTATATATTTAAGACGGCAACATGAACTATTGTCTTCCTACTATTCGCAGTATGTAAAACAATCAACTTACTCTGGAAGAATTTCTGAATTTGATGGATATAATAATAAGCTTAACTATGAGATATTATTAAACAAATTAAAAGAAAGATTTGAAAAAAAGAATATCATTGTAAGAGTTTATGAAAAAAAACAGTTTATAAATGGAAATATATTTGATGATTTCTTAAACTCAGTATTTAATATTAATTTAAGTAATGAATTTATATTGCCTAAAAAAGATCCTAACCCAAGGCTAAATGTAAAAGCTTTAGAGTATAAGCGACTTACTAATGAATATTTTCATAATAAGTATATTGATTCATTTTTTGAAACTACATTATTAAAGTACTCAAGACTAGTAGACCCATCAACACATAAAGCTTTTCAGAAATATGGATTGTTATCGGAAGAGCAAAAAAATAATATATTTAAAAAATATTATAAAAGCAATCAGAATGTTGCTAAAGACTTTTTTGGTAGACAGAAATTATTTATATCAGAGATAGAAAAAAATTATGACCATAAAATAATGAAAAATTTAAATATTATTGATGTAATAGAAATAAGTAGATTTTTGTTAGAATCAAAATTTAAAATAGAAATTACAAATGAAATGTTAGCTGAAATTATAATTAAGTCAACGATGGAATTAATTCTAGAAAAAAACATTACATTCAATGAAGATAAATTTGAACAAATAATTATACCTAATGATAAAAGTATCATTAAAACAATAATATCTAATATTATAAAAAAAATAAAATTAATAACAAACTTTTAATACAAGGGGGGCTTAAGTTGAGCAAGAGAACATACTATATTCACGTTGGAACAGGTAAAACTGGAACTACAGCATTACAACAATTCTTCAATATTAATAAAAATACTTTACAGAAAAGAGGAATAACTTATCCAGAAACAGGGATTTTTAACAATTCAGGAGCACATCACAATATTATTTGGTCAATTTATAAGGGAACACAGGAAACAAATAATTCAGATTATGATGGACCTAATAGAAATGAAATGTTTAATCTTTTGAGTAAAGAACTTAAAGATAAACCAAATAAAGTTTTATTATCTAGTGAATTTGTTTCATATACCAGGAGTGGCTTAAAACAATTAAAAGAATTTTTTCAAGAAAATATTAAAATTATCTTATATATAAGAAGACAAGATGAGTTTATACAATCGGTTAATTCTCAATGGATAAAAGTTGGTAACAGAACTACAATTTCAAGCACTGATATAAATGGAAATTATTTAGCGATAATTGAAAATATAGTTGATATATTTGGTAGAGATAATCTAATATTACGACCGTATGAAAAACAACAATTTTATAATTCGAGTATTTTTGCGGATTTTTTAAATTATGTTTTCGGATTAAAACTAGATAAGTCTTTTCAAATACCAAAATCTAATCCTAATCCAAGTCTTGACAGAAATGCTTTAGAATATAAAAGACTGATAAATAAATTAAATATTAGTAGAACGGAAAAGCAGAGTATATTACCTGAATTAAAAAACTATAGTATATCTTCTAATAAGAAAGTTTTTCTTCCATTTAGTAAGCATAAATTATTATCACCAAAAGAAAAATTGGATATAATTAGAAAATATGACAAGATAAACAAAAAAATTGCCAAAGAATATTTAAATAGAGAAGATGAACAATTATTTTATGACGAGATTCCTTCGGAAAATGAAAAATATAAGTCATATAAGACTTTAAGTATAGAAGAAGCCATTGATATTAGCAGGCACTTATTAAGTAAGATTTATAGTGAAGATGTGGACAAGATGATAATTAACTCTATAATAAGAGGAACAATAGAAGAAATTACTGGAAATAAGATTGATGTAGGATATTTAAGGGATAAAGAATTTAGAAAATTAACTTATATTTATGATTTATTAAATAAGATTCCTAAACATTATAAAAATATAACTAATTTTGAAATAAATGAAAAAGGATTGTCTTTCATGGCTAAAGATAAACCTAAAATGATTTTGCCAAAGTTTAATAACGTAAAAGAATTTAAACAATTGCGAATAAAGATTGACATAACAATCCCAGAACCTACTAAGTTAAAAGTTTTATATAGAGGCAAAGAAAATAATTTTGAGGAGAATAACTCTAAAAGTATTAAATTACTCAAGAAAAGAAATTGCTTATATTTTGATATTGAATCATATGAGAATATAGATAAAATATTATTGGCTCCAGGAATAGTTAAAGGGAATTATACTATACATTCTTTAAGCATTAGAGGAGTAAAAAACGAGAGTGATTCAAGGTGAAAAATAAATTACTCTATCTTCATATAGGTATGCATAAAACCGGTTCAACATCGATTCAAAAATCACTATATAATTCCAGAGATACTCTTTTGCTAAATGGGATTAATTACTTAAATTGTAATAGTTCAAATCATTCAACTAGTTTTGTTTCACTTTTTAGAAAAGAACCTGAGAAATATCATATGAATATACAAAAGGGAATTAATACCAAAGAGAAAGTAAACATTTATAATCAGACGTTAAGAAGAAAGATTATCGATGAGTTTGAAAAAAATCAATCAGATATTTTCATTATTTCTGGTGAAGATTTAACATATTTTACATATGAAGAGGTGAGAAATCTATACAATTTTCTGAAAAATTATTTTGAATGTATCAAAGTTATAGCTTATGTTAGAGAACCGATATCTTTTATTGACAGTGAGACACAGCAGCGAATTTTGGGAGGAGTGACATTTAAGGAATTGGAGAATAATCCAGCTTTGCCCCATTATAAATTTCGATTTGAAAAATACTTTAAATATTTTGGACGAAATGATGTTAAATTATTTCTATTTGATAGAAATAAGCTGTATAAACAAAATGTAGTATATGATTTTTTGTATAATATTGGTGCTAATAGGGATGTATTAGAAAATATAAAATGTAAAAATACTAATTCATCTTTTAGCAAAGATACTATTTATTTTATTGAGAAACTAAATAGATTATATCCATTATATGTAGATAACAAGCTTAATAATTTGAGAGGTAATTTAAATAGAGACCTACTGAGAGAAGCTGAAAGAGAAAATGAATGTGAAAAATTCACAGCACCTAGAACTTTTAATAATAGTGATCTAGAATATTTAAATCAAGATATTGATTATGTAAATCAATTTTTGGACATTGAAGAAAAAGTACCAAATATTAAATCTATTAAGAATACGATACATGAAACTTGTAGATTAAACGATGAGTACCTTATTAAACTAATTAATGTATTGAATCTGAAGGTTCAAGAAAGGGATGAAAAGGTTAAACAATTAAAAACTCGTTTAAGAGAAGAACAATTAAAAGACAATAATAGTTAATAAAGCAAAGGATACACTACTATAATAATTTTTTTAATTTTTATTCCCATATCTAGTGAAACATACAGTGGATTTAAAAAACTATGTAGTATACAATAAAAGAGTTAAAAGAAATATTTATGTAAGTAGATGATAGTCATATATAGTAGAAAGAATACTGGATCATAAGGATTGATTTCCAAAATTATCGAAAATGATTACTATAGTTTATATTAATATTTAGGCTTAATCTAACTTATTAGATAATAGAATTAAGACTATCGAAAGTTGTTGATAAATATGATGAGTATAATCATACCTAATTATAACGGTGAAAAGTTTTTGAAAGAATGTTTAGAGTCTTTATTGAAACAAACTATTAGAACTTTAGAAGTAATTATTGTCGATAATGCTTCTAGTGATAATAGTATAAATATAATAGATAATTATAAGAATCTCCTAAATATCTCATTAGTAAAAAATAACCAAAACTTAGGATTTGCAAAAGCAGTTAATATTGGGATAAAAAGATCTAAAAAGAAATACGTTTTCTTACTAAACAATGATGTAGTTTTAAAGCCCAATACTTTAGAGAGACTCTATAATTGTATACTAAAAGATGACTCTATATTTTCAGTTCAAACAAAGATGTTACAGTACTATAAACATAATAGCATAGATGATGCAGGGGATGGGTATACGATACTAGGATGGGCGTATCAAATTGGGAATAACAGGTCTTCTAAGCTATATAAAGAAGAAAGAGAGATTTTTTCAGCATGTGCTGGAGCAACTCTATATAGAAAAAGTTTTTTAGACAATATAAGCTTATTTGATGAAAATTTCTTTGCTTACATGGAAGATGTGGATATAGGGTATAGAGCTAGAATACATGGGTATAAAAATATCTATTGTCCACAGTCTATATGTTATCATGTAGGTAGTGCAACTAGTGGTAGCAAATACAATGAATTTAAAATAAGATTAGCAGCAAGAAATAATATATATGTACTATACAAAAACATGCCTATTATGCAACTGTTTATCAACTTACCTTTTCTTATTATAGGATTTATTATAAAAGGGGTTTTCTTTTATTTAAAAGGTTTTGGGCAAGTATATATAAAAGGCATATATGAGGGAGTAAAAACCTTAGATAAAGTCAACAAAGTTAAATATAGTAATAAAAATTTAGTTGAATATATTAAAATAGAATGGTTGTTATTGAAAAATACATTCACCTATATTGTTTCAAAATTGCGGATGGATTAGAAAAACTTAAAATTTATATAATTTGGAATATAGAACTAAAAGAATTATGGAGAAGAATGTAGGTCCTGTAAAGGACATAATATAGTTTTTTATAATGGTTATGGTATATATAATATCGTATTTAATCCTGATGTTATATTAGATATAAACTTTATAATAGAAGTAATAATTTAATTAGAAAATGATAAAAAATAGGTATGATATCTGAAAAGTATTAAGTAGGACTAAAGATTTTAAATTTACTAATATAATCGATATTACAGGTATTATTATACTAAAAAAAAGAGGATATATGATATAGGGTCAAGGGCTAAAAGACTTTTAAAAGATACATAAGATAAAAGTAGATGTTTAATGATTATTAAATATGGAAAAATAAAAGATTATATTAAAAACTGACCGTTTATATTAGCCCTTGATTTAGCTATATTTGGCTATTGTTTGTTAAAAGAACTCACTACTTTAAATTATATTCCATATACTATAAAATTATTTTCTGATACAATATAAAAAAAGAAAGATTATAAAAAAGAAAATTAAGACAAAAGAGGTACTTAGATGGATTTATCAATAATTATTGTGAACTATAATACAAATAAATTAATTAAACAAACCTTAAATTCTATATATAAATATAATCATAATATTGACTACGAAGTAATAGTGGTAGATAATAACTCATCAGATGATAGTGTATATATGATAAAAAGTGAATTTTTTCAGGTGATTTTAATAGAAAATAATGCTAATCTAGGATTTTCGAAAGCAAATAATATAGGAATAAAGAGGGCTAGTGGAAAATATATATTACTATTAAATTCAGATACAGTGATAGAAAGAGATACTTTGGAAATAATGTATAAATATATGGAGGGGAATGAAAATGTTGGTGCGTCTGGATGTAAAGTTATACTTCCAAATGGAAACCTTGATAAAGCATGTAAAAGAAGTTTTCCTACACCAAAGAATGCTTTATATAATGCATTAAAACTAGACAGGCTATATCCAGAAAATAAAAGTTTTGGAGAATATGATTTAACCTATTTAGATGAAGACAAAACTCATGAAGTTGATTGTTTAGTTGGTGCGTTTATGATGGTAAGAAGAGAGGCTATAGAAGAAGTAGGACTTTTGGATGAAGATTTTTTTATGTATGGAGAAGATATAGATTGGTGTTATAGAATAAAAAAGGCAGGATGGAAGGTAATTTACTATCCTGAGACAAAGATAATTCATCATAAGGGTGGAAGTATTAAAAAGAAAAGAAAAAAAATAATATATGAATTTCATAGGTCAATGTATATTTTCTATGAAAAACATTATAAAAATAAATATTCAATAATAACAAGATATATAGTCTACATAGGAGTATTTACTAAGATGCTCTTAACTTTTAGTATTAATGCTTTTAAAAACAATTAAGGTTTTATAAGTTCATAAAATGTAGTATAATTACTAATTAGGAATGAATTGTAAATGTTATTTTGAATACATAAATTAAAGCTAATCGTAGTTTTTCTATCTGGGGTGTTAAAATGATTAAGCAAAATCAAAAGATACTAAATACAATACAAGTTTTAATAGATGCAACAATTGTATCATTATCACTTATAATAGCTTGGTATATAAGGTTTAACAGTGGGTTGTTTAAATTAGAGGGACATTTAGGTTTTAATGCGTATTTAAAACCTCTTTTTTTAATAGTACCGCTATATTTAATTTTATATAGTTATTATAAGTTGTATACACCAAGGAGAAGAAAAGATATTTTTACTGAAGTAGTAGGTATAATTAAAAGTAATATCTTTGGTCTTATTGTTTTAATGACTATTTTGTTTATAGTAAAACAAATACATTATTCTAGATATGTTTTATTACTATTTTCAATATTATCTGTATTATTAACAATTTCAGAAAGATTAGTTATAAGATTAGTTTTAAGGAAATATAGAAGACAAGGATTTAATTTAAAGCATATTTTAGTATTAGGAACAGGGGAACCTGCGGTTGAATTTTTAAGAAAAATAGAAACCCATAAATATTTAGGATATAGTGTATTTGGAATACTTGATGATAATAAAAAAGAAGGTTATAAGATAAAAGGTGTCTACGTAAAGGGGAAAATAAATGAATTAGATAAAATATTATCTGAAAATATGATAGATGAAGTAATAATAGCTATTGGTTTAGAGGAGTATCATAAGTTAGGATATATAATAAATGAAACCGAGAAAAATGGTATAAGAACTCAGATAATTCCAGATTACAATAAATATATACCAGCAGAACCATATATAGATGAAATAGATGGTTTGCAGCTTATAAATATAAGACATGTACCTTTAGATAATATATTAAATAAATACATAAAACGATTTATAGATATTATACTTTCTGTAATTTGTATAGTTTTATTTTCACCGATAATGATATTTACAGCTATTACTATAAAATTAACATCTCCTGGAGATATAATATTTAGACAAATTAGAGTAGGTTTAAATAATAGGGAATTTGAAATGTATAAGTTTAGATCAATGCATGCAAAAAACGAAGTAGCAGCTACAAAATGGACTACTAAAGATGACCCAAGAAAAACTAAATTCGGTAGTTTAATAAGAAAGTTAAGTGTCGATGAGCTTCCTCAGCTTTTTAATGTATTAAAAGGAGATATGAGTTTAATTGGTCCAAGACCAGAAAGACCTCACTTTGTTGAAAGATTTAGAGAAGAGATACCTAAATACATGATAAAGCATCAGGTTCGCCCAGGGATAACAGGTTGGGCACAGGTAAATGGATGGCGGGGAGATACATCTATTAAAAAGAGAATAGAGTGCGATATATACTATATTGAAAATTGGAGTCTATTTTTTGATATAAAGATACTTTGTTTAACAGTATTTAAGGGTTTTGTAAATAAAAATGCATATTAAATAATGATTGGAGATAAGAATTTGAATATTTTAATAACCGGTGGCGCAGGATATATAGGATCCCATGTTGTAAAGGAATTAAAAGGAACTGAAAATAAAATTGTAGTTTTTGATAATTTACAGAAAGGTCATGAAGATTCTATTAAAGGAGTATCCTTTATAGAAGGAGATTTAAGCGATAAAGAGCTATTAGATGATACTATGAAGGATTTTAATATAGATGCTGTAATTCATTTAGCAGCCGATAGTTTAGTTGGAGAATCTATGGAAAATCCTAAAAAATATTATAAGAATAATGTTTCAAATGGAATAACTCTATTAAATATAATGGTAGAAAATAATGTAAAATACATAGTATTCTCATCAACAGCAGCTGTATATGGTAAACCTGATAGTACTCCGATAACTGAAGAAAATGAAACAAAACCTACGAATGTATATGGAGAAACTAAACTAATATTTGAAAATATGTTAAAAAGATATGAAAATGCATATGGAATTAAGTATATTTCCCTTAGATATTTTAATGCTTCAGGGGCTGACGAAAGTGGAAAAATAGGTGAAGATCATAATCCAGAGTCCCATTTGATACCTATAGTTATGCAGGTACTTTTAGGTCAAAGAGATAAAATATATATATTTGGAGATGATTATGAAACTAGGGATGGGACCTGTATCAGAGACTATATACATGTTACAGATTTAGCTAATGCTCATATACTAGCATTAAAGTCTTTAGAAAATGTAAATAAGTCAAATATATTTAACTTAGGAAATGGTAAAGGATTTTCTGTTAAGGAAGTTATAGATATGATAGAAAAGGTAACGGGTAAAGAAATAAAAAAGGAAATATCAGATAGAAGAGAAGGAGATCCTGATGTTTTAATAGCTAGCTCAGATAAAATTAAAAAAGAGTTAGGATGGAAACCTAAATTTAATGATTTAGAAAGTATTATTAAAACAGCTTGGAAGTGGCATAAAAACAACCCAGATGGCTACGAAGATTAGTTTTAAAAAAATATAATATATAAGACTAAAGGGAGGCAAAAACATGAAAGTTAAAAAAG
Source organism: Bacillota bacterium (assembly GCA_009711765.1). Classification (GTDB taxonomy): domain Bacteria; phylum Bacillota; class Clostridia; order Tissierellales; family MES13; genus MES13. Next base: position 42,964 of record VEND01000029.1, read on the forward strand.
CTATTATACCAGCTGCAGGTTTAGGGACGAGATTTTTACCGGCAACTAAGGCTCAACCTAAGGAAATGCTACCTATAGTTGATAAACCAACTATTCAGTATATTATAGAGGAAGCTATCGCTTCAGGAATTGAAGATATACTAATAATTACAGGTAGAAATAAAAGAGCTATAGAAGATCATTTTGATAAATCAGTGGAACTTGAAATGGCCCTTGAAAATAAGGGAAAAGATGAACTTTTAAAGTTAGTTCAAGATATATCAGATATGGTTAATATTCATTATATAAGACAAAAAGAACCGAAGGGTTTAGGACATGCTATACATTGTGCTAAAACTTTTATAAAGGATGAACCCTTTGCTGTATTATTAGGAGATGACATAGTAGATGCTAAAAAACCTTGTCTAAAGCAACTTATAGATGTATATGATGAGTATAAAACTAGTGTATTAGGTGTTCAAGAAGTATCTAAAAAAGATGTAGATAAATACGGAATAGTAGATGGTAATCATATCGAAAATGGAGTATATAAGGTTGATAACTTAGTTGAAAAACCAGATGTTGATAAGGCACCTACTAATGTAGCAATACTAGGTAGATATATTATAACTCCAGAGATATTTGATATATTAGAACATACTAAACCCGGAAGAGGTGGAGAAATACAACTTACAGATGCTTTAAAGGAACTTGCAGGAAAGAAGAAAATGTATGCTTATACCTTTGAGGGAAGAAGATATGATGTAGGTAATAAATTAGGATTTTTACAAGCAACCATGGAATTTGCTCTTAAAAGGGATGATTTAAAGGATGACTTTAAAAACTATTTAATAGATTATTTTAAAGATGAAAATGAAGTGAGTATAGAAAAATAATAAAACTTAAACTATAATTTTTTTATTTTTAGATAAGTTTTATTACAATTCTAAAATAAGATATAATAGTATTTAAATAATATTATTTAAGAGTATGAAGAGAATTTTATAAGTTGCTTAGGTGGAGTTTATATGAAAAAAAAGAAAATAATAATCATTGATTATAATGATAAATTAACTAGTGAATTATTAAAAGAAAGATTAATACAAATAGGAACTAATATAGAAGTAGAGGTTATATTTATAATTAACAAAAGAAATTATGATGATAATTCACTGATTTATATGTTTTATAATATAAGAGAGAAATTAAAAGTTATTAGTAAAAGTTTAAATAACGACGATATTACTTATAGCATTAAGTATGTCAAAGATAAAAAAGAATTAGATCAAATATATTTAAAAAAGACTAGTAACTTTGATTTAGTAATAAAATAAATATAAAAGAGGTTTTGTTATGAATTTAGATAAAGAACTAAAAGTAACTAAAGAATTAGCAATTTTAGCAGGAAAAGAAATAATGAAAGTTTATGAAAATTCTATAGAAGTAGAATATAAAGAGGATGAATCCCCTTTAACAAAGGCAGATGAAAAATCTAATGAAGTTATAGTATCTAGACTAAGAAAAGAATTTAGTGAATATGCGATTCTTTCAGAGGAATCTGAAGATGATAAATCTAGACTAGATAATGACTGGTGCTTTGTTATAGATCCATTAGATGGAACTAAGGAGTTTATAAAAAGAAATGGAGAATTCACAGTAAATATTGCTCTAACTTATAAGAAAAAATCAGTTTTAGGAGTTATTTACGTTCCTGTAACTAAAGAGCTTTACTATGCCACTAAAGGTAATGGTGCTTTCTATGAAGTTAATGGACAAGCTGAAAAAATAAAAGTATCAGATAGAACGGACAATATAAGATTAGTAATGAGTAGATCCCATGCATCAGAGAATTTACAAGAATTAATTGATAAACATGATATAACTAATACAAAAAGAGCCGGAAGTTCTTTAAAGGGCTGTAAAGTAGCTAAGGGTGAAGCAGAAGTTTATTATAGGTTTAATCCTACAATGGAATGGGATACAGCAGCAATGCAGTGTATAGTAGAAGAAGCAGGTGGTATATTTAAACAGATGGATCATTCAGAAATGCTTTATAATAGAAGAAATAGTTTGAATGATAAAGGATTTTATATTATAAACAGAGAAGAAAATCAACTTTTATAAATAGGAGGTTTAGAAATGAATCATTTAGACAAATTAGAAAATAGAAGTATTCATATACTTAGGGAAGCTTATAGTGAATTTAATAATTTAGGAATGCTTTGGTCAATAGGTAAAGATAGTACAGTATTATTATGGCTTGCAAGAAAGGCATTTTTTGGACATGTACCTATACCATTAATTCATGTTGATACAAATTATAAAATACCTGAAATGATAGAACATAGAGACAGACTAGCAAGGGAATGGAAATTAGATATGATATATGGTCAGAATACTGACGCATTAGAAAATAAGGAAACTTTCCCTGATGGAAATACAACAAGACTTAAGTGTTGTAAGAATCTAAAAACAAACGCACTTAAAAATACTTTAAATGGAGTATGGCCTAGATATAGAATGAACCATGATACTAAAGAATATGAAATAGATAAAAATAGAGAGCCATTTACAGGGGTTATAGTTGGAGTTAGATCAGATGAAGAAGGAAGTCGTTCTAAGGAAAGATACTTCTCACCTAGGGATAAAAATAATGATTGGGATATAGGAGATCAACCTCCTGAGTTTTGGAATCAATATAAAACAGATTTTGCTCCAGGAACCCACGTTAGGATACATCCTTTACTTGATTGGACAGAACTTGATATATGGGAGTATATAAAAAGAGAAAACATCCCAATGGTATCATTATACTTTGACCAAGGAGAAGGAAAAAGATATAGATCATTAGGATGTGCACCTTGTACAAACCCAGTAGATTCAACTGCAAAAAATGTAGATGAAGTTATAGAAGAATTAAAAACAGGTAAATTTTCAAATATAGCAGAAAGATCAGGAAGAGCTCAGGATAAAGAAGATGGTGGAGGATTAGAAGAATTAAGAAAAGACGGTTATATGTAAAAGAGGGATTTAAATGTCAGCAGCTTTAATAACAATAGCTATAATTGTGCTTATGTTTATAGCCCTTGTTTTTGAATTATTTGAACCTATACTAAGCTTTTTTCTAGCCATAGTTTTATTAATGGTATTTCAAATAATAAATATAGAGGATGCTATAACAGGATTTAATAATAAAGGAGTATTAACCATAGCAGCATTATTTATTATAGCAGGAACTATAAGAAAAAGTCCTGTTATATTTCATTTTTCTAACAAAGTATTAGGAAGTAACTTTAAGGGAAGAAAGACTATTTTTAAGATATTATTACCTGTAACTTTATTATCTTCCTTTGTAAATAATACTCCCGTGGTATCCCTTTATACACCTATAGTAAGGGATTGGTGTAAAAAGGTAAAAGTACCTTCGAGTAAAATTTTAATATTAATATCCTATACATCAATATTTGGTGGTATTTTAACACTTATTGGAACATCTACAAACCTAGTTGTTAGTGGATTGTTAGAACAAGAAGGTTTTAATCCCCTTACCATGTTTCAGTTAACTAAGGTAGCAATATTTTTATGTATAATAGGATATATTTATATACTTTTTACTTACAATAAATTATTACCTAATAATAAGGACTCAATAAATAAAGTAAAAGTAAATACAAAGGATTATTTAGTAACTGTTGTTGTAGAAAGGAACTGTGAAATTATAGGTAAGACTGTTGAAGGAGCTGGCTTAAGGAGTTTAGAAGGACTTTACTTAATAGAAATTAATAGAGTAGATAAAGAAATAGCTCCAGTAGATAGACAAGAAATCATAAGAAAGGGCGATGAATTAGTCTTTACTGGAAAAATTGAAACCTTAGTTCAATTACAAGCTATTAAGGGTCTTAATTTTGATTCATCTATTAGATTTGGTTTTGAAGATTTAAAAAATAAAAGGGCTGAGGTAGTAGAAGCTGTAATTTCAGAGTCCTTTCCATATTTACATAAAACTATCAAAAAAAGTAAGTTTAGAAGTAAATATGACGCCGCTGTAATAGCTGTAATTAGAAATGGTGAAAGATTAAAAGGAAAACTTGGTAACGTAAAATTAAAGGTAGGAGATACAGTACTTCTTATAGCGAAGAAGGGTTTTATGGAAAGATGGGGAGATTCCAATGATTTTTATTTGATAAATAATCATAACCTAGATAGTTATCTTCCGGATAAGAAATCATGGATACCTTTAGCTACATTTCTTTTGATTATAATATTAGCCTCATTTAATATATTAAGTATTTTAGAATCTAGTTTATTAGGTCTTGCAATACTATTTTTAACTAAAGTTATTATACCTAGGGAAGCATTAAAGATGATATCTTGGGAAACCTTAGGAGTTATTGCCCTTTCCTTTGGATTAGGTAAAGCAATGGTTAATAGTGGGGCAGCTGATTTAATTGCTAAAAATATTATAATAATAGCAAACGGATGTGGAGTATATGGAGCATTACTTGTAATATATATTATGACAAATATATTTACAGAGCTTATTACTAATAATGCCGCAGCTGTATTAGCATTTCCAATTGCGGTTAAAGTATCACAAAGTTTAGATGTAAGTCATATGCCCTTTGTAGTAGCAGTTGCAATAGCAGCATCGGCTGCATTTTCATCACCCTATGGGTATCAGACAAACTTGATGGTATATGGTTTAGGAGGATATAAGTTTAAAGATTTTATAAAGTTTGGATTACCTTTAAATATTTTATTTATGATATTTTCAATCATATTAATACCGTTATTCTTTAAATTTTAATTTTTAGTCTATAAAGACTTAAAGAAGGAGGCAGTTATGGAACATTTAAATAAACAGGATGAGAATATGAATATAGTAATAGTAGGTCATGTTGACCATGGAAAAAGTACGATAATAGGTAGACTCTTAGCAGATACAAATTCTTTACCGGAAGGTAAATTAGAACAAGTTAAAGAAACATGTAGGAGAAATTCTAAACCCTTTGAATATGCATTTTTATTAGATGCTTTAAAGGACGAACAGTCCCAGGGTATAACTATAGATTCAGCTAGGGTATTTTTTAATACAAAAAAAAGAAATTATATTATAATAGATGCTCCTGGACATATAGAATTTTTAAAGAATATGGTAACTGGAGCATCAAGGGCAGAATCAGCACTTTTAGTTATAGATGCTAACGAAGGTATAAAAGAAAATTCTAAAAGACATGGATATATGTTATCAATGCTAGGAATAAAGCAAGTATCGGTTTTAGTAAATAAAATGGATTTGGTTGATTATGATGAAGATACATATAAAAATATAGTAAAGGAATATACTAAATTTTTAGAAAAGATAGATATAAAACCAGAATCATTCATCCCAGTAAGTGGAATGATGGGAGATGCTGTAGCGAGTCTTTCTGATAATATGCCTTGGTATGAAGGACAAACTGTTTTAGAATCATTAGATAATTTTAAGACTAAAAAGGAACCAGAAAATAGACCTTTTAGAATGCCAGTACAGGATGTATATAAATTTACTAAGGATGGAGATAATAGAAGAATTGTTGCAGGAAATATAGAATCAGGAAAGGTAAGTGTAGGAGATGAAGTAGTATTTTATCCTTCAGGAAAAAGTAGTAAGGTTAAATCTATAGAAGGTTTTAATAGGGAAAAAACTGATACTATAGGAGTAGGATATGCTACAGGTTTTACCTTAGAAGAACAGATTTATATAAAAAGAGGAGAATTAGCATCAATATATAACCAAAAGAAGCCAAAGGTATCATCAAGGATAAAGACTAATCTTTTCTGGCTTGGAAGAAAACCTATGAAAAAGGGAAAAGAATATAAATTTAAAGTAGGTACTTCTAAAGTAATAGCAAAAATAGAAGAGATAACAAGGGTTATTGATGCTTCAGATTTAAGTAATGCTAAAAAAGAAAGTATAGATAGACATGATGTAGCTGAATGTATTTTAACACTAGATAAAGCGATAGCTTTTGATGAAGTAACTGATATAGATAAGACAAGTCGCTTTGTTATAGTTGATGATTATGAAATAGCAGGTGGAGGAATAATTCAAAAGGCTCTAGAAGATGATTTAAGTGAAGTAAGAGATAAGGTAATGCTTAGAAATTATAAATGGGAAAAAAGTATAATAACAAAGGAAGAAAGAGCGGAAAAATACAATCAAAAATCTTCACTTATATTAATTACAGGAAAAGAGGATGTAGGTAAAAAACCTTTAGCTAAGACCCTTGAGAAAAAGTTATTTAATGATGGGAAGATAGTATATTTCTTAGGTATAGGAAACTTATTATATGGAGTGGATGCAGATATTAAAGCAACTTCTAATAATAATAAGGAAGAACATTTAAGAAGATTAGCAGAAGTTGCAAATATAATACTAGATTCTGGATCAATACTTATAGTAACAGCTGTAGGACTTACAAAGGAAAACTTAGATACAATTAAAACTTCAATAGATACAGAAAATATCCAAACAGTATGGGTTGGAGATGAAGTAACTACTAATATACCTGTAGATATACAGATAACAGATACAAATTCTTTAGAGGCTGAATCAAATAGAATTAAAGGATTATTACAAAAAGAAGGTATCATATTTAAACCATGGTAAAGAAAGTGGTGAAAAAATGAAATTTAATAAAGAGAAAAGTAAAAATATTGTATGGCATGAGGGAAAAATAACATATAGTGATAGATGTCAAAATCTAGGGCAGGAAGGGCTTGTAATTTGGTTTACAGGTCTTTCAGGATCTGGCAAATCAACTATTGCAGTAGAAGTAGAAAAAGAACTTATAAAAAAAGGAAAAGCTGTTTATAGGCTAGATGGGGATAATGTAAGACATGGACTTAATTCAGATTTAGGTTTTTCTAAGGAAGATAGAAATGAAAATATAAGAAGGATAGTAGAAGTAGCAGCACTTTTTAAAGATGCAGGTTTAATAACATTAGCATCTTTCATATCTCCATATAAAAAAATGAGAAACTTTGCTAGAGAAAAGGTAGGAAAAGAAAACTTTATAGAAGTCTATGTAAAAGCAGATGTAGAAACATGTTCTAAAAGAGATCCTAAGGGTCTATATGAAAAGGCAAAAAAGGGAGAAATAAAGGATTTTACAGGGATATCATCACCCTATGAGGAACCTGAAAATCCAGATGTAATTATTGATAGTGATAAACTTTCTATCAAAGAATCAACTAATAAGATATTAGAGGTTATTGACTAAGAAATGTAAATTAGAAGATATGTTTGTGTTAAACTCTTGAGTGAGATTATAATAATGTTTTTTTAGACAACTTTTATAATATCTCTTGGTAAAAATTTTACAAGTTATCGTTTATAATATAAACAATATAAGAGTCACAATTTAGTGCTACAAATCTTAAATGATAAAAAAGCATATAATTTCTATTGAAAAAAATGCTTTTAAGTATTCTAGATAATATATATTTAATTTAAAGGATTGTTAATTATGAAAAAAATATTAGTATTAGATTATAATAATAATAATAAAATTAGATATGAAGAATTTAAAGATTTAATAAATGATTTTATTAATAATAAATATTATCTAGAAATGATATTTATAATTGATGAGAAAATTGAAGACAATGTAATTGCATATATGTTATGTAATATCAAACGAAAGATTGATTACTTTAACAAATATATGAAAAATGAAAGCTTTAGTTATAAACTTAAATATATTAGTAATAAAAAACAAATTAAAGATATTAAAAGGGAATATAACTTAGAAAATGTAATAATTAAAGAATACAAGTGATTAGATAAAGCACCTATTTATATATCTATACGATGTAGATATATAATAAACCAAGCTATATTTAAAAATTAGGATACCAAACTTGGTAAAGTTGGAGATATACAAACTACAGTTGATTTTACATTAAAAAGAGATAATTTTTAAAAAAGGATAGTTAAGTATTTAAAAAAGATATTAGATAAGTAAACAAAGGATAATAATCTTGATGAGCTAGTAGAGTAGAGAGAAATAGAATTGAATAGAAGGATGTAAGCACCCTAATTTATTTTGGGGTGCTGTTATTAATTCTTTAAAGTTAAGTATTGTTTGATATTTTATTTTAAGTGGAAAAGGCTAGGGATGGGGTAATTATATTCTTTTTTTCGTAAGTTCTATATAAAAATAAAATATTATTTATAAGGGATCACTTTTAGATATTAATTAAGGGTCAGCTTTAATTATAAATCAATAGCTATAACTGAAGAAAAAGGTCATTATTAGTAGGGAGTTTATTTGCTAGTAATGACCTTTTTTAGATGGAATTCATTTGTAAAACAAAGAAGGAAATATAAAACATTTGTTGAAATAAAAGTAATGAGAAAAGATTATATAAAGAGCATATATAGATTGAATGTAAAATAGAAAAAAATATAGCTATTAGAGGGGGATAATGTTATGTACAATAATGAAGAAATGATAAAAAGGTTAACTAGGGAAGTTAAAGATGAGATTAAAGCATGTAATGAATATGATGATATTTCATCTAGAACATATATGTATAGTGATTTTCCTAAAGTTTTATCGGAAATAGATGAAATAATGGATAATTTAAAACTAAAAATAAGAGTATTAAAAAAAGCTTATGAAGAAATAGATAAATATCCTTTAAATCAAGTTAATAGTGATTTTGAAAGTTTAAATTATATGTTTGATGATGTATATAAAGAAATATTAAAGCTTATTCCTGATGGAGTGGAGGTAAAGAAGAAATACTATTCTGAAAATGGAGAAGTTTAAAAAGTATTACTAAAAGTTTAAGCATTTTTATGTAAATTATAAAAATATTTAAGACATCTGTAGATTTCTTTATGAATTTACAGATGTTTGTTATTTTAAATCAAACTAAAATATAAATAACAAATATATTAAAAAAAATTATATTTAATAATTGATAAAAGAAACAGACACAGTTTATTATTTTTTTAACAAACATAAATAGATGGGACATGTTTTTTATAGTTAAATCATATATATGTATATATGATCTATAAATTAATAGTATGTTTAAGTAAAGAGTATATGTTACATGTAGGTATTAAGTTAGAGTAGGGATATTGACTTAATTGAAAGATTTTTTAGTAAATGTAAAAGTAATTTATCTAAAATTTCACTAATTAAAAAGAGGGGTTTGAATTGGGAATAGATAAAGAAAACAAAAAAAGAGTAGAATATATCCGTATAGCTAGTTACTATTACAAATGGGGATTAACACAAAATGAAATTTCTAAGAAAATAAATGTATCTAGACAAAAGGTAAATAGGATGCTTAAAGAATGTGTGAAGTTAGGTATAGTTAAGTTTGTTATTCCAGAGTTAGAAGATAGTTATGTAAAATTAGAGTCAGAAATAGAAAAAAAATATAATTTAAAAGCTGTTCGTATAGCTAAACATGGTTGTCAAGAAAATTTGTATTCAGCATTAGGAAGAACAGGAAGTGAGTATCTAATGAAAATATTTAGTGATGGAGATACTATTGGTTTTTCTAGAGGAAGAAGTGTATCTAACTTAGTAGACTCTATAAATCCTAGAAAAATAAAGGATACTACAGCTGTTCAGTTAATGGGAGGATGGAATAATGAGAATACAAATGGAAATTCAGATGAAATTGTCCATCGTTTTAGCGAGAAAGTTAATGCTCGACCAGCGAAGCTTTACGCTCCTGTAGTTGTAGAGTCTAAAATTTTAAAAGAAGCAATTTTAAAAGAAGCTTCCTTTTTAAAAGTTTATGATATTATTAAATCCTGTTCTATTTCAGTTGTGGGTATAGGAAATGCTAAATATCCAGAATTAATACCTACCATGGGAGAGAAGGATTATAGTTATATTAAGGATAAAGCTGTGGGAGAAATATGTACACATTTCTTTGATGAAAATGGCGATTATATAAAAACTCCTTTTAATGATCGTGTTATATCGGTAGAATATGAAGATTATATGAATATTCCTATAAGAATTGGAGTTGCTGGTTCTTTAGAAAAATTAAAAGCTATTAAAGGAGCTGTTGCTGGAAAAATCATAAATGTTCTTATTACTGATTTTGAAACAGCAAAACATCTTTTATAAAAGCACCCTATAGATAGATTTTTTTAACATCTATCTATAGGGTGTTTTTATGTTTAAGTATTTAATATAAAAATTTTAAAAATTTTAAAAATTTTAATATCATAAACTTGTCATATTTTTATACCATAGTTACATATGTATAGTAGTAGTTACAAATGTAACTTAAGAATTAATAATGAATATTATAGGAGGGGAAAAATGGTGGGTAGGAAAAATAGAATGAATCATATTTTTAAAAGGGACAATAAGACTTTTATTTTAGCAATGGACCATGGAGCAAATTTTAATGTTTTACCCCAGCTAAAAAAACAGGGGAAAATGATTAGAGAGTTAGCAAAAGCAGGAGCGGATGCATTTTTAGCAACACCTGGAATGGTAGATAAGTTTGGGGATGATTTTTTAGGTAAAGGAATTATTCTTAGAGTGGAAGGAGGAGTTTCATTTCTAGGAGACCGTTCTAAGCCTATGCAAATTGTTGTAAATGCTGAAGATGCATTAAGACTTGGGGCAGATTCTATTATTACTATGTCTTTTCCAGGGTCTAAGTTTGAAAATGAAATATTAAGTCAATTATCAAGAACAATCATGAAAGCCCATAAATGGAATCTACCAGTTACAGCTGAAGCATTACCTAGAGGATTTGAAGGAGGTAGTGATGCTAGAACACCAGAGAACATTACTTTTGCTTGTAGACAAAGTGTAGAGTTAGGAGCAGATATTGTTAAAACAATATATACAGGGGATAAAGAAAGTTTTAAAGAGCTAACAGATAGTGTTTATGCACCTGTTGTAATTTTAGGTGGATCGAAAAAAGTAGCTGAACGTCAACTGTTACAAGAAATTAAAGATGCAATTAATTCAGGGGGAAAAGGTGTAGCTATGGGAAGAAATATATGGGGACATGAAAAGCCTGTTAAATATGCATCTTCAATTTCTAGAATTATCCATGAAGATTGTAGCGTTGAAGCAGCTTTAAAAGAATTTAATACTTTGTATTAAGTAAAGATATGGGGGAGTTTATATGGAAAAATATAAAGTAAGTGTAATCACTGATGAAAATAAAGTGAAATATTATGAGCTTGATAAAAAGGAGCCAGTAGATAATGAAGTTTTAGTAAAGGTTCATTCTAGTGCAATTTGTACATTAGAACAAAGAGTATTTAAAGGAATAAAACCAATATATCCCTTTGCAGGAGGACATGAAGTTTCTGGGATAGTTGAAAAAATAGGTAGTAAAGTTAAAAGTGTTAGTAAGGGGGATAAAGTTGTAATTAGAACCCTTAATACCTGTGGAGAATGTGAGTTTTGTAGAAGTGGACATGAAAATCTATGTAGGGTTTCATATCAGTCATCAACCCATTCAGAGTTTAAAGGCCCGGGTGGTTTATCTGAATATATGACAGTAGATGCAGCTAAAGTATATAAACTAGATCAAGATGTAAATTTAAGTTTTGCATCATTAACAGAGCCACTAGCTTGCTGCATTCATAGTATAAAGAAAGCTAATATAGATTTTGGAGATAATGTTGTGGTTATGGGTGTTGGAATTATGGGGCTTTTCCATATTCAACTTGCAAAGCTTAGAGGTGCAAAGGTAATTGCTTGTGACATTAATGAAGAAAGGTTAGAGATTGCATCAAATTTAGGTGCTGATATAACTATAAATTCAAGTGATAATAAACTACTTATAAAAAAGATAAATGAAATAACAAAGGGTAGAGGTGTTGATGTATCAATTTGTACTGTTCCTTCTACTTTGGTTGCTGCTGATTGTGTAAGTATAACAGGAAAATTAGGAAGGGTTGTAATGTATACATCATTCTATCCAGACAACCCAATCGATACTAGTCCAAATAAGATACATTCTACAGAGAAAACAATAACAGGAGCAGTTAGTCCAACTAATAAAGATTTTTTAATTGCAACAAAACTTATTTCAAATAATGTAATAGATATGGAAAATGTTATAACTGATATAATTCCAATGACAAATTTAAAAAAAGCTTTTGAAAAGGCACTAAAACCAAGCTCATATAGAATACTTATAGATTTTTCTTAAGACTAAAGTATAGATTAAAAGCGTAGTTTACACTTTAGAAAGGTTTAAAAAGGAGGGTTAACATGGCAAATTCATCTAAAGATTCTACGACACAAGGAGGAACGTTAAATTTACTTAGTTGTGTAACAATTATTGTAGGTGGTATGGTAGGTAGTGCTATTTTTTCTCTTTCAGGATTGACAATGTATTATGCTGGACCAGCATCAGTTATTTCATGGATCATCGCTGGAATTATTTTATTAATGTATGGTTTACAAGTTGCTGAACTTGCTACAATCTTTCCAAAGTCAGGTGGAGTATTTGTTTTTCCATCAAAGTCTCTTGGTAAAACAGAACTACAAGGTAAAATTTGGGGTTGGTTTTCAGCATGGGGTTATATTACAGCTAATATTGCTGGAATAGCTTTTTCAGCTATTTATGTTTCCATGTATCTAGGGGTAGGATTCCCTATATTTTCTAATTTACAGGTTCCATTAGCTGTTGGAGCGGTTATTGTATGTGGAATTTTAAATTTTTATAGAATTTCTGTAGCAGGTAAAGCAAATACAATTTTATTAACTATCTTAGTTTTAACTATGTTAGTATTTGTTGCAGTAGGTTTATTCGGTGGAAAGTGGGACTTAAGTTTAATTACTCCGTTTTTTACTCAAGGAGCATTAGGAGCTTCAGGATTTGTTAGTGCAATACCTAATGCTATGGTTGCATATGGCTCAATAGTAGCTATTGCTTTCATGGTATCTGAAGTTAAAAATCCAAATAAAAATGTACCTAAATCAGCTATGATAGCTATGGGGATTGTTGGATTACTTTATGCGATAGTTATAATTACAACGACAGGATTAGTTTCTGCAAAGTTTTTAATAGAAAATCCAGGTATGAGGTTTATACCATTATATGCTGCAGCATTTACTAAGTTATCTATGTATCCATGGCTACCTAAAGTTATATCTATATCAGCTGTGATGGCTCTTTTAACTACTATATTAGTATTAATTGCAATTACTTCTAGAGCTATCGAAGCTACAGCTTTAGGAGGATTTTTACCTAAGTCTTTAGGGAAAAAACATAAAAAAACTAAAGCTCCATTAAATGCTACTATCGTTGTAGTTGTTATTAGTTCTATTATCTCTTTATTTCCTCAATTAACTGAGCAGATTGTTAACTTAGGTTCTTTATTTGCTGCTATTACTATTGTTATAAATTGTATATCCCTATTAGTAGCACGAAGAAAGTATGAGTATATAGAAGGTAATTATCGTGCTCCAGGAGGGTCTGTTATACCAGTAATAACATTAGTTGTTATTGTTTTATCATATGTGCCTAGAATATTAGATGGTTCAGAAGTGATTTTATTTACAATTATTTGGTATGCTGTGGCAGGGATATTATTACTTTTTACTAAGGAGAAAGTAAAAAAGACAGTGGAAAATTAAAATTAAATTTTAGTATATAAATCCTTATTAGAAGAAATAAGTAAGAGGGTAAATTACCCTCTTACTTTAAAATTAGTTTTCAATGGGGGAGTTAGGGGGTTTATAAAGGTGGAAGTTAAGAAATTAGAGGAATTTAAAGTTAAAAATAATTGTGTTTTATTTGGAAAGTTTGATGGGCTACATAGGGGGCATCGAAGTGCAATTGATTTATTAAAACAAGAAGAGCATGAAGGTTTAAATTCAGTTATGCTTTATGTAGAAACTGATGATATTGAAAGAATATATACGAAAGAAGAAAAACAAACTATTTTAGAGAAAATTAATCCAATGTATTATGTTGATGCTTCTCGATTTAATTTAAAAAATATGGAGGCTCAACAATTTATTGAAGAAATCCTTATAGATAAATTAGATGCAAAAAAAATAATAATTGGAGAAAGTTATAGATTCGGAAAAGATAGAAAAGGAAGTATTGATACATTAAAGAAATTATCTAAAAAGTTAGGGTTTGAAATAATTGAATGTAAAACAAAGACTTATGATAATAAACCTATTACAAGCGAAAGAATTAAAGATGAGATAAGATCTGGAAATATTTTAGATGTAAATGAAATGCTAGGGGAACCATATTTTATTATAGGTGAAGTTTTACATGGGAAAGCATTAGGAAGGACAGTGGGTATGCCTACTGCTAATTTAAGCATACCTAAAGAAAAAATAGAACCTAAGCATGGAGTATATGCTACATTAACTAAGATTGATAATAAAACCTATAAGGGATTAACTAATATTGGACTTAGACCTTCTGTAGATAATTATAATTATACGACTGTTGAAACATTTTTATTAGATTTTTCTAAAGATATCTATGGAGAAAAGATAAAGATTGAAATTCATGATTACATAAGAGGAGTAGTTAAGTTTAATAATTTAAGTGAGGTAAAGGCGCAAGTAGAAAAAGATATAGAAAGAATAGAGAACTGTTTTAAAAGGGGAATTGTTTATGGGTAAACTAAAGGCAGTTTATTATATAAATCAGTTTTATGCTGGAATAGGTGGTGAAGAAAAGGCTGATATCGGTCTTATGACATTTGATGAAAAAAAAGGACCGGCTATAGGTATAGAAAGATTTTGGCAGGGTGAAATGGAGATTGTAAAAGTAATTAGTTGTGGTGATAACTTTATAAATAATGAAGACAAATTTAAAAGTATTTTACCTAAGATAAAAAAGATACTAAAAAAGGTTAATCCAGACGTGTTTATTGCAGGGCCAGCTTTTAATGCTGGAAGATATGGAGTTGCTTGTGCTAAGTTATGTGATTATGTAAAAAGAGAATTAGGAATTGAAAGTGTAACGTCTATGTATTATGAAAATCCAGCTGTAAAGATGTATGTAAAAAATAATTATATAGTAGAAAGTGCTGAAACATCTAGAGGGATGAAAAAGGTGTTACCAATTCTTTCGAACCTATCATTAAAATTAGCAAAGAAAGAGAATATTGGCCCTGCGAGATTAGAAGGGTATCTACCCACAGGATATAGATATAATGAGTATCATGATAAAACTGGGGCTAAAAGAACAGTGGAGATATTACTTAAGAAATTAAATAACGAAAACTATAAAACAGAAGTTCCTTTAAGAGGTTTAGAAAAGGTTTCTCCTTCTAAACCTTTTAAGGATATTGAAAATGCCAAAGTAGCTTTAATTACTACTGGTGGATTAGTACCTAAGGGAAATCCAGATAAATTAAAACAGGCTTTTTCAGTTACCTATGGTAAATATAATATTGGTAATCTTGATTCTATAAAAAAGGATGAATACGAATCAATTCATGGAGGATATGATACTACCATTGTAAATCAAGATCCTAATAGATTAGTTCCCTTAGATGAGTTGAGGAATTTAGAAAAAGAAGGGAAAATTAGAGAAATACATGGAAAGTTTTTTACTACATGTGGAATTGGTACAAACGTCGAAAATAGCAAACAGATAGGAAGAAAAATTGTTAAAGATTTAGAAAAAGAAAATGTAGATATTGCTATACTTACTTCAACCTGAGGCACTTGTACTCGTTGCGTTGCAACGATTTCAAAAGAATTAGATAAAGAAAATATACCGAATGCTGTAATTACAGCCTTTACATCCATAGCTTACAATGTTGGAACTAATAGGATAATATATGGAGGGAATTTCACTAACCCTGCAGGAAACCCAAACTTACCTCTTGATAGAGAAAAATATTATAGAAGGAATATACTATTAAAAGCTTTAGAGGCGATAGCTACTAAAATAACTGAGCCAACAATCTTTAAAGTTGATGAGAGTAAGGAGGTTTAAGTATGAAATTAAAAAGGCAATATTTTGATGTAAAGGATGTAGTTTGGGATAGTAAGTTAGAATATAAAGATGAAGTTCTATATTTAAATAAGGAAGAAATCTTAAAGAAAATTAGACCTTTAATGAAAAATGTAACAAATGTAGACTTAGAAATAGTTAAACCTGGTGAAGATGCAAGGATTATTCATGTATTAGATACTATTCAACCAATGGTTAAAATAGAGGGAAGTGGAAAACAATATTCAGGATTTTTTAGTCATCCTAAAACTATAGGTGAAGGAATAACAAATGTATTAAGAGGCTTTAGTATTATGGAAAGTGCTCCGCTACCTTGGGATGATGGTAGCGCTAGCAGTGGTCTATTATATCCAAGGGATGCAATTATAGATATGACTGGACCAATTAAAGGATTTACACCCTTTTCAGAGACTATAAATTTAGTAATAACTTATGAATTAGTTGATGGAAAGTCTTCTGAGGAGTATGACAATGATATAAGACTTTGTGGACTAAAGATATCTGAGATATTAGCAAAACTTACAGTTAAAAATACTCCAAATGAAGAAGAAACCTTTTCTATAGATGAGATTAATCCTGATTTACCGAATGTAGTATTAGTATGGCAATGTCAAAATCAAGGAGTTTATTCAAATACATATTTGTATGGTCATAGTATAGATAATTTAGTTCCAACACTATTACATCCTAATGAAATGTTAGATGGTTGTATAGTAAGTGGTAATTATGTATGGCCTGCATTTAAGGTTCCAACATATTTACATGTGAACCATCCTATTTTATTAGAATTATATAAACAACATGGAAAGACTATTAACTTTAAGGGAGTGATATTTAGTAGAAGTCACAATCCTACAAATTGGCATAAAGAAAGATCTGCTAACTTCTGTGTAAAAATATCTAAATACTTAGATGCAGATGGTTTGATAATGGCTTGGGAAGGAGGAGGAAATGCCGCAGTAGATGGCATGTTAACTATACAACAAGCAGAGAATATAGGTATAAAAACATCTACTATAACTTTTGAATTTGGAGGAAAAGATGGAACAGAAGGTGTATTATTAGTTGATGATGTAGCTGAAGCAGATGCTGTAATTAGTGGAGGCAGTATTGAAAAGACTTATGAGTTACCTAATGTAAAAAGAGTAATTGGTGGTAAGTATTTAAGATTAAATAAGGAATCTGGAGGATATTTCCCACCTTCAAATAAGAGTATTACATTTGATACAACTACTCAATTTTACTGTTCAGGAAATCAGTCTGGACATAGTAAGTTATTTGGAGAATCATATTAGGTTTTAGTTAGTTTTAATAAGGGGGAGAGCTATGATAGATCCTTATAAGTATGTTAATAACAAACCTTATAAACTTTATATTAATGGAGAATTTATAACACCTAAATCAGGGAAAACTATGGATGTTATAAATCCAGTTAATAATAAGAGTTTTGCAAGGGTATATAAAGGTGGAGAAAAAGAAGTAAAAAAAGCAATAAAAGCAGCAAGAAAAGCTTATGACAATGGACCTTGGGGGAAAATGACTAATCTACAAAGAAGTAAGTTACTTTTAAAGTTTAGAGATAAGTTATCAGAAAGGCGAGAAGAACTTGCATGTCTTGAAGCTTTAGATTGTGGAAAACTTTATACAAGTACATTTTACTATGAACTTCCTCAAAGTATAGATGCATTTGAATACTATGCAGGGAAAGCTAGATGTCTAGAAGGGAAAGTAGTACCTGTGGATGGTGGTGGGAATTATCTTAACTATGTAACATGGAATCCTTGTGGAGTAGTAGCAGAAATTCTTCCATGGAATGGTCCATTAATGATGGGGTGTCAAAAGATTTCAGCTATATTAGCGGCTGGTAATACTGTAATTGTAAAGCCTTCATCTTGGGCTTCATTAAGTTTATTGGCACTAGCATCTATATTTGATGAAGTAGGATTTCCACCTGGAGTAGTTAATATAATAACAGGTTCTGGATCTTTAGTTGGAGATATGCTTGTAAAGAGTAAAAATGTAGATATGGTATCTTTAACTGGTGGAACTGAGACTGGAAAGAAAATAATAGAATCATCTGCTAAAAGCGTAAAGAATATAGCTTTAGAACTTGGTGGAAAAAGTCCAAATATTATATTTGAAGATGTCAATTTAGAAAATGCTTGTAAATGGGCATTGTTTGGATTTACTTTAAATTCAGGGCAAGTATGTGTATCAGGTACTAGAATAATAGTTCAAGAATCTATATATGATGATTTTATAATTCAATTAAATAAACTTTGTAAAAATTTCAAATTAGGTGACGGATTTGATTATGAAAAAGGAGTAAATTTTGGCCCGTTAATTTCTAAAGAACATTGTAATACTGTATTGAATTATATTGAAAAAGGAATAAGTGAAGGAGCTAGACTTGTAACTGGAGGGAAAAAACTTGAAGGGGAACTTTCTAATGGGAATTTTATATCTCCAACAATCTTTGCTGATGTAACTTCTCATATGACAATTTTTCAAGAAGAAATATTTGGTCCAGTTGTATGTATATCTAAATTTAAAACTGAAGAAGAAGCAATTAAGTTAGCTAATGGAGTAAATTATGGATTGGCAGGTGCAGTATTTACAAATAATATTAAGCGTGGACACAGAGTAGCTGAAAAAATAAAAGCCGGTCAAGTGTATATAAACACATATTTTAGTAAAGGAATGGTTGAATCAGCAGGAACAGGATGGAAACAAAGTGGATTAGGAGTTGCTGGTATTCATAAATATATGCACTCTAAAACAACTTTTGTTGAATTAGATGATAATGTTAACCCACCACTGTAAGCTATGACAATATATAAATCTTATAAAAACAGAAAACTAATTATAGTAATATACTCAATAGCAGTCATCTTTTAGATGACTGCTATTTTCAATCTGTTTATAAAACTAGTATTACAATTATATTAGTTTTATAAGCTAAACAATGAAGTAATAGATATTGTTGTGTTGTGGAAACTGTGGAGAAAGTTACTCCTAAATCAGAGCTTGATGTGGATAGTTTTAATCATATAATAAAAAATGCTTATTTTCTTACTTATTTAATACATGTACCTTGTAGAGTAAAAACTTAATTCAATTAAGGATTAAGCTTTAAATAACTAAACAAAAAAGTTTATACTTATGCTCTAAGGTCTTTTTGTTTATGATAATTTAGTATTACAAGCATTGTTAATATAATTGGTAATTCATATAGAACTGGTGCCGCATTATCAAAAATACCTAATGAGGAAATTAGTAGTTAAACTGTACATAAAATATTGGCACAATTGTACAAAATAATCTTGACATTAGTAGTAATGATTATTTCCTAAAGACTATTGAAAAAGGATTTATTTATGGAGATGGTATGATTGATTTTGAATTTAAATGTGGCATTACAAGGAGTATACAAGCTTTTATACGAAAATCCCCTAAGAAGAAAAGACAAAAGAAATAAGTCAAGAAGTTAATATAGATAGTAAAAAAGTAATAAGAAACCCTTTAGTTGGAAGATAGTAATTATCAAGCAACTAGGTGGGTTTCTTTTAGTTCAAGTATTCCTTATATAGATTGGTCATTTGAGTTATAAATTTTCCCCATTCAGGGTTTGTTTTCTTTTCAAAATTTGTTATATAGTATTGGTACTTATAAAGCATTCTAAGTGATTTTTTATCACCAAGGTCTTTTGCACAGAGATAGTAGATGAGCTCATACATCTTAATAGCTTGAACATTGTCAAGGCCTGTGGACCACTCTGCAGCTTTCTCTATTAGCTGTATTGCATTGTTATCATGAGCAGCAAAGTATAAAAGATTCTTAACTGCAATGTATGATAGTGATTTTACTTCACCACGGTCATCTTTATTATCAATCATTGGTTCGTAGTTAGTATGTGGATATATCTTTGCTTCAATTGAATTACGAAGACCTTTTTCAATAGCTGTTAGAGAAGAATCTTTATGGATAATAATAGCAGGGGGATTCTTCTCTAACAAATCCTCAATATATTCCTGAATTGATGAAAGGATCAGTTCTTCATAAACCGCCTCATGTATAGCGAGCTTGGGAAAAGTTGAAAAAATAGGGTCAAGCCACACTTTCTTAAAGAGGGGAAAATCAAAACTTCTCTTAGTATATCTGCTGCGGTCTGGGGGAATCAAAAAGTTTGCATCCAGAGTAATGATTTGAGTAGGGTCCTTAAATATACTAATTAGGGAAGGATTTTGGGTGTTAATGTTAATTTTCATTATTCCCCTCCTCGTTAAAGAAGGCATCTAGTTCATCAATATCTTCATCAGATACGGTGATTTCATAACCGAATTCATCCGGTGTTTTGTTGAAGAGACTTAATGTGTCAGCAAACTTGTCTTCATCAATCAGGTTATCTTCGAAGTTTCGGATGATGATTTCAATATCATTGGGAGAAGTACCGATGGTGTTGGTTGCTTTATTTAATTTTATGAAGACTTCGTTATTAATTGCGCGACCGATCTTACCATATGCACCATCTAAATTTCTTTCATTAATGGCATACAATTTTTTATATTGTTCTTTAGAAATAGCCTTAATTTCACTAAGTCTTTTGACGATGGAGCGATAAGGAATCAACCACGTACATTGAAGTCTAGCTATAAATCGTAAAAGAGTTTTTATAGAAACTTCCAATAGAGATGAAGTCTTGAATTCCTCAAGAATGATACCTTCTAATGCAACTTCTGGTAGTAAGAACTCAGCTGCAAACCGATTTGCTTTTGCTTCAATAATATTATTTTCTTCATCTTCCAATCGACTTAGATGGGATCCGGTTTTTGTGTAATAATGATATAGCTCATGTGCAATGGCAAAAACCTGCTTATCAAAGTAATCAGCTGTGTTTAAACCAATAAATACTAGTTCTCTGTTACCTTCCTCAGAATATATAATTGCAGCAGAAAAAGCTGGTTTACCATCTTCAGATTTAATAGGATATTCTAATAACATAATGTCTAACTGATCAAGGATTGTAAAAATGTCATTTGCAATAGGAGTTTCACCGATAAAACCTAGAGATTGGCGCCGATCTCTGGCAAGCTTACGGATTTCCTCTATCTGAACTTCATTAAGCTTTATTCGTTGATTCATTTTCGAATTTCTCCCTTAATAGGATTTGTTGTCTTAATGACAGCATCATTTTAAAGAGCTTATCTACGCCTTTTTTTTCATTTTCGCTCAATGCTTCGCTGCGAAGTGCAATAAACGAATTCTTTTTTTCTTTTTCTATAAACATATTTGTAATATCAAATCCAAGTATATCGGCTAATGCTTCAAATTGCGCGATGGAAGGAGTAAAATCCTCTCGCTCAATACGACCAATCATAATTCTATTAATACCAGTTAATTTTCCTAATTCTTCCTTTGTATATCCTTTTTCTTCTCTTAATTTTGTAACTGTTGTAGCTAGTTTTTTAGAAGATAAAATTTTCATAATTGGGCCTCCTTTCACTAATATAGTATGCCCATATCTAATTATATGATACTTAAAATAACAAACTTTGTCAATGTTGCAGTTAAAAAATGATGTTTGAAATTAATATTAACATAAATCTTTAAATGTATCAAAAGGAAGAATTATAGTTTCATTAATATAAATTTTTTGCTACAAATTCAAAAAGTATTCCTAATAGCAAATTCATAAGTATATGCACTTTAAGACATCGAAGAATATGAGAAGAGTAAAGCAACAATTAAACTTTTATCAAAATTACTAGAAGCTGAAAGAACTATCAAAACAGGAAAAGATTGGATTACTGAAGATCAAGCGAAAGAAGACTTGGGTATATGGTCTTATCGTAATTAAGGATTAATCCAATTGCAAGATACGATTTAATAAGGATATGAAAGATATAGAAATTCTCAGTTTAGTATTTTAGATATATTGCCTAAAACTTCAGTGTCTGAAGATGTAATATAATTAGAAAATACTATGAAGAAAAAGCTTGGTTCAAAGGTTTTTGAATTAAATATGAATTAGAATTTATTAAATTAACTAATAGATGAATCTAGTAAAAAATATAGAGAAGGGATAACTTATGATAAGAAAGGTGTAAAAGATTTAATTAGCAAATTAGGAGTTGGGAGTGTTATAGAAACAGTTTATTATATTAACTGACTGCCGTAATGAAGCATATTATTTAGACAATATAATACTTTGAATTTATAAATTTAGAAGGGATTTACTGTAAATTATATAATATATACATATATGGAAATTAATACATGGAGATGATAATAGTGAGTGATATATATGAGGTAAAGTTATTAGAAAATTTTATATATGATAATGAAGAATTAGAAAAACTTGAATTATTAACAAATGATTTTAATATCTTTACAGCATTAAACATCATTAATGACGAATTGAAACACTCTAATTTTCTTGCTTGGTTGCTATCGCCGAGGGAAACACATAATTTAGGAGATTATTTTCTAAAATCATTAATAAAGACAACTATATATAAAATTTCTAAATATAATAATTATACTATTCCTTCTATATTTGATATTGATAGCTGGAGTTTTGATGATGCCGAAGTATTAAGAGAATGGAGAAATATTGATATAGTAATAAGAAGTGATGAAAATAACTTTGTATGTATAATAGAAAATAAAGTCCTATCAAAAGAGCATAGTACTCAATCAAGAAGATATAAGAATATAATTGATAGAGAATTTATGGATTATAAATATAAAGTATTCACTTTTTTGACTATTGATGGGGAAGAGGCTTCGGAAGAAGAGTATATATCTTTAAGCTATGAAGAGATTGTAAATATTATTGAAAAAATAACTACGAGTAATAAAGATAAATTAGGACAAGAAATAATTATATTTTTAAGCCACTACACAGAAATGGTAAGGAGGTATATTATGAGAGAGGCAGAAATCCAGAATATATGTGAAAGGATTTATAAGACACATAAGAAAGCTCTTGATCTTATATATGAGTATAAGCCTGATAATCAGTTAGAAATTTCTGAAGTTTTAATTGATATTATAAAAAATGATAGTGATTTAATTTTAGATGATTCTAATAAGAAATATATAAGGTTTTTACCAAGTGACCTTGATTTTATTGAACATGAAGGAGAAGGATGGACAAAGTCTAAAAGGATACTGTTATTTGAGTTTAGGAATAGGCCTTCTTCATTAAATCTTTATCTTATGATTGGTCCTGGTAATCAAGATGTAAGAGAAAGGTTATATAATACTGCTCGAAAATCAGATTTTAAATTTACAAGGGAAAATAAAAATTTATCAAAAACATGGTTTGCATTACATAAAAGACGTAGTATGAAAATAGATGAAGATAATTATAATATAGAAGAAATTAAAGATAGACTTATTAAATATTTTAATAAATTTAAAAATAATGAAATGAAAAATATTATAATTGCATTTAAATAGATAGATTAAATTTAAAATATAGACAATATTTTTCTAGATAATGATTGTTTAACTTATATTTGAGCCTAACAAAAGGCAACTAACCGCTAATTCTTTACAAATACATTCTATATAAATTAAATTTATTAAAGAGTTATATCAAAATGGGTTAAACGTTTTATTATTTGATGATGAATTTACTATAGCTTGTTTAAAAGAGATGTTTAATATTACTAATGACAAAGCTAATTTGTTATTAGGATAAGCAATTAAGGAAATTAATAAATCTAAAAGTACAATTCGAAAAATAGTAGATAGCATGGATAAATCCTACTAAAGAAGAATTAGTTGATCGATTAATTAATGAAAAAGAGTTTAGAATAATATATTAAAAGAAATTATAACTAATATATTAAGTCTTGATTTTAAATCAATGGTTTTTATTTATGGGATTAAAAAGAAAGAGTCTCTTAAATTAGATGATATTATTATTAATGGAATAAAAGAAAATTTATTAGCTGATGGAGCTAATAATAAATTAGTAAATAAATTGTAATTTATTACCTTTAGAACTACTAGTAGCTCAGCACTTAAATATTCTTATGATATAATATATTAAAATAAACAATATAATCTATTTAAAGGGGAGTCTTTATTTATGACAAATACCGAAATAAAAAAGCAATTAGAAGAAAAAATATATGAGATGGAAAAGGTGGCTAAAGTTTTTGATATCGAACCTTTTGATATGTATTTTCTTGGAGGTTCTGCATGTATACTAGGAGGATATAATGATAGAGCAACGAGAGATTTTGATTTTATAGATTTAAACTATTCTTCTAAATTAGGTAAGGTATTTGTTCATCTAAGGGAATTTGATATGTTAGAATATGAAAGTACTTTAATATCTCCTTTTTATAAAGATAGAGCTATAAAGCTTAATAAATTTAAGTATTTAAATATTTTTGTGTTATCTGTTGAAGACATTATTGTAAGTAAAATAATAAGATTGGAAGATAAGGATATAGAAGATATAGATAAGTTAATAAAAATGGCAGATAAAAAGTTAATAAAAAAAATCGCAGATGAGGTTATAAGTAGAGAGGATCTATATGATAGTAAAAAGAAAGAGTTTAAAAGGAAACTTAGAACTTTTAAGGAGATTTACCATGTATAGAATAGTTTGTGAAAGTTATAAAAATTATATGAAGGATTTTGATGATAAAACGAGAGATTTCCGTTATAAGGTGATGTTACCCTTTAGTTTAATAGTGGATTTAAATAAATATAAATATGAAAAACAAATAGAAAGTATAAGGTATAAAAAACTTGAGGATTTTGTTTGGAAGATTAAAAGGAATGAAAATAAGTATCCTCGATTAAAGTCATTTATTTGGTCCTTAGAATCTAGGGGAATAAAAGGAAGAAATTATAAAGTATTAGATGAAATAGAATTTGAGGAACAAGTAAAAATTATAGAGATGTTTTTAAAACTAAGTTATTGGAATTAGAATACCCATGGGACTTGTTACTATAGCTGAGGATTTTTTCTCCGTTTTTTGTATATATGATGTAAGAGGTTTATGCTTTTAAGGAAATAGTGATTGGTAATTTAGCTAAGGGAATATGGATAAGTGGATATAATTATGAATCTTATAAATCCTTTAGTAGTCAAACTAATGAAAGTTATGAGATAAGTGTTATAGACGTTCTAACAGATAAGGATGATTCTCTAATATATGACTTTTTAATATACTATAAGGGATATAGTGAGTGGAAGAAGTAAACGTAAAAGAAGATGCAAACGATTATGTATTTATAGTTCCTGAAATAAGAGAAATAAAATGTATAGTTAAAGATAATGATGTACACATAGGCATTAGGGATATAAAAAAATATTAATTTTAAGGGGCTGTCGGGAAATAGATAGCTAAAAAAAACAGTACAATGACATAATCATTGTACTGTTTTTAAATTTAAAAAAGAAAAAAAGGATGGCTAACGAAAACCATCCCATTTCCGTCATATAATATGATATT
>VEND01000012.1 GCA_009711765.1 Bacillota bacterium
ATAAAATATACTCTTAATTTAAACCTGTTTTTTTGCTAAAAAACCTAGGTTCTATTAAAGTTACCCTTTTTTAATCACTTCTTTTACTTTCTTTTAAAAATTCTCCTTGACATATTACCAGGTTGCTTTATATTACTTTAATTTAATATATTTTAAATTTATTTATATCTGTAATATAATAACCATAGTATTAGAATACTAGTAAAAAATAATATTTTCAAACATTTTTGTGATACAATATATATGTTTAAAAGATTAACTTAAGGAGGAAGTTACTTGCAACATTCAAAAAAACAAAACCGTTTAGGTACTGAACCTATAGTAAGTTTACTATTTAAACTATCCATACCTTCAATTTTATCTATGGCAATTCAGGCTCTTTATAATGTAATTGATAGTATATGGATAGGTAAATATGTAGGGGAAAAAGCTTTATCAGCCCTCTCCTTAGCATTTCCTATTCAAATGATACTTATTGCCATAGCTGTAGGTACTGGAATAGGAACAAGTTCTCTGATTTCTAGACTACTTGGAGAAGAAAAAGAAAAAAGAGCTTGTAATGTGGCTGAGCATGTATTATTATTATCATTTTGTTATGGTATAATACTATTTTTATTAGGGGCTTTCTTTTCTGAGAATTTGATAAGTTTATTTACTAAAGATGCAGAATTAATATCTCTAGCCACAAGGTACATAAGAATAATTTTAATGGGTTCTATTGCACTTTTTTTACCTATGATATCAAACAATATATTAAGAGGTGAAGGTAATACATTTATACCTATGGTAACAATGTTAATAGGTTCAATATTAAATATTGTCCTAGATCCATTACTTATTTTAGGTATAGGATTCTTTCCTAGGCTAGATATCGAAGGAGCTGCTATTGCTACTGTCTTTTCTAGACTTATTAGTGGAATGTTTATTCTTTTTATACTTTTAAGAAACAAAAATCAAATAAAACTTAATCTTAAACACTTTAAATTTGATATTTCAATAATAAAAGATATTTATAAAGTAGGTCTACCGGCTATGGTTATGCAATTTCTAGCTTCCTTTATGATTGGTGGATTAAATATAATCGTAGGATCTTATAATGAAACTGCAATCGCTGCCTTAGGTATATATTTTAGATTGCAATCCTTTGTATTTATGCCTGTATTTGGCCTTAATCAAGGATATATGCCTATTATTGGATATAATTATGGTCATGGTAATCCCCATAGAATGCAAAAGACTATTAAATACGGCTTTTTAGTTGCCTTTACATTCACTACACTAGGATTTTTATTATTTCAGATTTTCCCTGAACAATTAGTTAAATTATTTATTAAAAAATCTAGTAATAATACAGAATTATTAAAAATAGGCACTACTACATTAAAATCAATTAGTTTAGCTTTTCCTATTATTGGACCAGCGATAATTGGTTCTACAACTTTTCAAGCTATAGGAAAGGGACTTCCTAGTTTGATTATGTCTTTTTCAAGACAAATTATTTTACTTTTACCCTTAGCTTATATACTAGGAAAACTAGGTGGATTAGATGCTGTTTGGTATTCTTTTCCTTTGTCTGAATTGGTAAATTCATTTATTATGGCCTTTTGGTTAACAAAAACATTAAAATCTGTATTTGTTAGAATGGAAAATAAAATATAGAAATGTGAATTCGTAGAAATCCTTATTTCAAAAGGGTTTCTATTTTTCTTTTATAAAAAGTTATTAAACTTTCATAAATATAACCCACGATTTTCATCGTGGGTTTGTAAACAATCTACTCTGTCAAAAGCCAGATTTTTATATTATTATATTAACAATCATTAAAAAATAATGGGCAAATATACCAGCAACTAATCCTCCAACTAAGTGACTTGTTATTGCCTTTGAGATTAATTTTCTGTTTCCTAGCTCCTCTAACATTGCAACATGGGTGCTTAAAAAACCACTCCAGCACATACCCATGGCCGTAAAAACTGCAATTTCATTTCCTCCAATAATATTACTTTGAATAAATTTTGGAATAAGGCTTAAAGCAGCTCCCACTGCACCAAGAGCAGTTATAGGAAAAGCTATAGCTTCTGGACTTTTAAATCCAAATAACGGTTTTAAAATAGGTGATAAATATTGTCCAATCTGGGGTAATAATGCCACTCCTTCATATGCTTTTCCCTGATATCCAACTGATGGGTCATTTGGACCAAAGGTTAGTAACATAACTATAGTACATATAACTATAACTCCAGGTATTATGTTTAATCCAATATCTACTCCCAGTTTTCCTCCGTCTAAAAAGGCAGTTAAGAATCTTTCAAAGAAGTTACTTTCCTCATTTTCTTCTAATTCTATATCACTTGTAATTGCAAGGTCTTCTCTTTTATATTCATATTTGTTTTTAATCTTACCCTTTTTGCTTTCTAAATGCTTTTTAGTTTTCTTAGCCATAAGTCTAACACTAACTAAAGCACCTACGATTGCGCCTAAATTCCCCACTAAAGCTTCCCTTAGATAACCTTGACTTATCATAAATGTAGTAACTATAAGTCCCATTCCAAAAGCTGTTCCTAGATTACATAAACATGGAACTTCATTTTCCTCAAAATAATTTAAATAACCTTCATCCTTTGCCAAGGATATTATTGCAGGATTATCAGATAAATAAGTTGTTATTATTCCTAAAAAAGCTACTCCCGGCATATTAAATAAAGGTCTCATTAAGGGTGAAAAAATTTTATTTAATAATTTTACAAGTCCAAATTCAGTGGCTAATTTACCAAAAGCCCCCGCTAAAACTGCTATAGCCATAATATAAAAAACAGTATCAATAAGTAAACTATATGCTGTCTGCATAATAGTTTCAAACATCTTACTTACACCCATTTTACTACCTATGTAACCAAAAAACAGACCGGTTATCCCTATAAAAATTATTGTATCGAGGTAAGCAATCGTTTTCCTCTTTTTCTTAACTAATGTTGTTGTTGCCATTATTATCCCCCCTTCATAATATTTCCCATCACCCATATTATACTAGATAAAATATAAGTTTAGCAATGCTAAACTTATTTAATTTTCTTAATATTTAATTTAATTATATTTTTTGAAATTTAACATAATTTTATGCTATTTCAGAAAAACTAATAAAAAGATTAAGGAGGTATTAATTTGTATTTAAAAAATGATGATAAAAATCCTACAAAAGATGAAATAATAGTAGATTTAATCAAAGACCAACTTGAAGAAAAAATGCAAGCCTCATCAATGGATATTAACGTCTCTTGTAAAGACGGAATAGTACAATTATCAGGATTTGTAGATGTCTTAAAAGAAAAAAAATATGCACAAGATATTGTTTTATATATAAAGGGTGTTAAAGCTATAGAAAATAACCTTACTATTAGTATGGATGGAAATTTTAATGATAAACACATAGAAAAAGAATTATCAGACAATCTAAATTCTAATAAATATAGAGATAGAATATCTAATGTAGGGACAAAGGTTAATGATGGTACTGCTAGTTTAATAGGAACAGTAAATACTTTAAAGGATTGTCATATAGCCTTAGACATTGCATCTAAAACTAGAGGGTTAAAAAATGTAGTTAATAACATAAGTATAGTGTCACCTAAAAGAGTTGATGATTCTTCAATTACAAACAATATCATTCAACAATTTAGTCTAAATAAAATAGATAATATAGATTGTAATGTTGATAATGGTACAGTAACTTTAAAGGGAGTAGTAGAAAGTAGAAAAGATGTAGAATTAGCAAAGGATATTGCTATGGATATTAAAGGAGTAAGAAAATTAAAAACAAAATTAAAATTAAAATAACAGGGATAAAATTCCTGTTATTTTAATAGCTTTTAAATATTAGTTTCTTTTTATACCTTTTATAAAATTTTTTAGAAACTCTACTTGCTGCAGCTATTTCTAATTCAGTTCCTTTTTGTGCTTTTAAAATAATATTTACAGTTTCATTATCATAACTACAATATATTTCTTCTATATTCCCATATCCACTTCTATCTAATTTTTCTGCAATTTTTAAAAATAAACTTAATTTTTTTATTAGTTTATATTCTTTTTTACTTATAATCATTTTATAGTTTTTCCAACTGTGTTTAAAAGCCTTTTCCCTATGCATAGCTACTAAATATGCACAGAGTATCTTTTCTTTATTTGTTAATCCATATAATCTTGAATTAAGTAATAAATAAAATCCATGTTTCTGATGATAATAATAATCTATAAATAATCCTATATCGTGAAGTATAGAAGCAACTTCTAGAAGTTTTCTGTGTTGTTTATTAAATTTATGAATTTCAATAGTTTGATCAAATATTTCTAAAGCTAGTTTTTTAACATGATTACCATGTTTTTTATTAACATCATAAATTTTAATTATATTTTTTAAACTATAATATAATACATCCTTTATTATAACAGAATCCTTTAATAAAAATTTTTCAAAAAAAACACCTTCCCTTAATCCATTACCACTAATTATAATTTTTTCACCATTTATGTAATCTAAAAGAGTTTTTAAAGGTGTAAGGCCTGCTAAGATTATATCTCCTCTTTTTTTACTAACTCCAGATATTTTTTTTCTTTTCTTTACCTTGGTATCTTTTATTATATTAAATACTTCTACCATATTTTCCTTTGTTAATCTATAGTTATGTAAATTTTCTAAAGGAAAATCTATTCTTTTTTTTTCTACTTTAGCCACAGTACGTATAGTTCCACCTAATCCTATAACTGGCAAATCCTTTAATTGTTTTATCCATTTTATTTTATTAAATTCCTGCTTAATATACCTTTGAGCCTTCTCTATGTCTATATCCTTTAAAGCTTCATCATAAAACTTTTCTGTTAAATTTACAGCCCCAAAAGAAAAACTATAAGAATTTTTTATCCTTTTATTTTCGATATGGGCAATTTCTGTACTTCCTCCACCGATATCAATCATTACATAATTATCCTCATCTATAGTATTAACTACTCCTAAAAAATCATAATAAGCTTCTTTATCCCCAGACAAAACATTAAACTCAAAATTAGTTTCATCCTTAACCCGTTTTAAAAAATATTCTTTATTTTTTGCTAGTCTAACAGCCGCTGTAGCTACACAAAATACATCTTCTACTTCATTTATATCTAAAAGCTTTTTAAAAATTTTTAATGTATTTAAAGTTCTCTCAATAGGATATCTTTTTAAAGTTTTCTTATCTCCCATACCTTCACTAAGTCTTACCA
This sequence comes from Bacillota bacterium, assembly GCA_009711765.1. Taxonomy (GTDB): domain Bacteria; phylum Bacillota; class Clostridia; order Tissierellales; family MES13; genus MES13. Next base: position 5,260 of record VEND01000012.1, read on the forward strand.
TTTCTTTAGCTTGATCTATCATCTTATAAGAACCATCTTCATAAACCTTCATGATAATCATTCTTAAAGAGTTTGAACCTAAATCTATAATGGCACATTTTTTATTCATTAAAAATCCCCTTCATTTCATACTTAGTTTTAATAAAACTATCATTAATACTACTAATATTATTCTTCATAAAAAATTCCTGTGAATTTAATGTAAATCTTTCACTTTCAACTCTTTTATATTTTCCATCTGGCTTTTGAATCCTAGTTTTAACAGTATCGTTTAGAGTTATTGAAAATATATCTATAATTCTTTTTTTAACTTTCCTATCCTCTATAGGAAATAATAATTCTACTCTTCTATTTAGATTTCTTGGCATCCAATCAGCACTTGATAGATAAATATCCTCTCTTCCATCGTTATAAAAATAATAAATTCTACTATGTTCTAAAAATCTACCTACTATGCTCCTAACTGTAATATTATCACTTATATTTGTAATTCCAGGCCTTAGACAACATATTCCTCTTACTATAAGTTCAATCCTTACCCCATTAGAAGAAGCTTTATAAAGCATTTTAATTATATCTGGGTCTACTAAAGAGTTCATCTTTGCTATTATTAATGCTTTACGTCCTTTTTTGGCATTTTCAATTTCATTTTCTATTAACTCATAAAACCTTTCCCTTAAATTTAAAGGCGCTACATAAAATCTATATAATTCAGGAGGCTCTGAATAGCCAGATAACATATTAAATACTTTAGATGCATCTGCTCCAAAATATTCATTACAAGTAAATAAACCTATATCAGTATATAATTTTGCAGTAATATCATTATAATTACCTGTACTTAAATGAACATATCTTTTGATTCTATCTTCTTCTTTTCTAACAACTAAGGTTATTTTACTATGGGTTTTAAGGCCTAAAAGTCCATATATTACATGACACCCTGCTTTTTCTAGCCTCTTTGCCCAAATAATATTATTTTCTTCATCAAACCTTGCTTTCAACTCTACTAATACAGTAACTTGTTTGCCTAATTCTGCAGCTTTAGCTAAAGCATTTACAATAGGAGAATCACCACTTACTCTATAAAGGGTTTGTTTAATTGCTAATACATTTTCATCGTGTGCTGACTTTTTAATAAAATCAACTACCGGTTTAAAACTTTCATAGGGATGATGAAGTAAAATATCACCTTTTGTGATTTCTTTAAATATATCCTTTGTTTTTGTTAAATACTTTGGTGTATGGGCCATAAATTTATTATAAGTTAATTTCTTTTTAGTATTTTTAGATACTAATTTAAAAATAAAAGTTAAATCTATAGGTCCATCTATATAATATATTTCTCCTCTATGTATTTCTAGAGCTTTCCTTAACACCTCAACTAATCTATCATCCATATTATTATCTACTTCAAGTCTTATAGCTTCTCCCCATTTTCTCTTTTTTATAGATTTTTCAATTTCTATAAGTAAATCCTCTGCTTCTTCTTCATGTATTGTTAAATCTGCATTCCTTGTAATTCTATATGGATATGAACATAATACATTTTTCCCTAAAAACAGTTTGTCAATAAATATATTTACAACATCTTCAAGTAAAATAAACCTTTCATTACCATCTTTATTTTTTAACTTAACAAGTCTAGGTAAAATAGCTGGTATTTGCACTGTTGCAAATATATTACCCTCCTCTTGTTCATCCTCTAGTAAAAGTCCTATATTTAGACTTTTATTAAGTATTAATGGAAAGGGTCTACTAGAATCTACGGCCATAGGTGTTAAAACAGGATAAACTTCCCTTTGAAAATATTTTTCTAAATATAAAATATCCTCTTTAACTAATTCATTTATTTTTAAAATTTTAATATTATTTTCCCTTAGCTCTGGAAGTAGCCTATTTAGATAAACATATTCTTCATTAACCATCGTATGGGCTCTCTTTGAGATCTCCTTCAATTGCCTTTTAGGTGTTAGTCCTGCAGGGTCCTCTTTGTCATACCCTGCATTTACTTGATCCTTTAAAGATGCTACTCTAACTGAAAAAAACTCATCTAAATTAGAACTTACTATTGCTAAGAATTTTAATCTTTCAAATAAAGGATTATCGTCATCTATACTTTCATTTAAAACTCTATCATTAAATTCTAACCAACTTAATTCTCTGTTAATAAAATATTCACTATTGTTAAAATCTTTAATCAACTAAACCACCCTTTTTTATCTTTAGTATAGGAGAAAGTCCAAAGACTTGTTTAAAAAAATCTGCTTCATTTATAAATGTCCATTGTTCTAATAGATAATCTTCTTTAGAATAAGTATCTATATATAAATTTCTATTATCAATATAAATATCTTTAATTTTTATCTTTTGTTTATGACTTCTATCTAATGCATTAGCAAGTCTTAATATTGCTGCTAATTTTGATACTTTTATTCTATTCTTTTCACTTAGGATGCCATAAGTATTATGTAATAAACTTGGTGTTTCCTTACTATGGTATTTTGCGACATTGGCTATTACTCTCATTTCTTCCTTTGAAACTCCAATTATTTCAGAAGAAATAATAATATTATAAGAATTGATATGATGATTTATAAAACTTAAATATTTCCCTATATCATGTAAAATTATTGCTATTTGCATTAAAAATCTTTCCCTACTACCTAACCCATGAATTTTTTTTAATTTATCATAAATATATAAAGACTTTTTTTCTACATCCCTAATATGTTTATTATCACTTTTATATCTTTTGGCCATGTTTCTAGTTGATGAAATAATATCTTTATTAAATTCTTTATTTCTTAATGTATTAAATTTTCTATCTACTAAATCAGATATTAAACCGTCTCTTAATGAAACTAAGGGTACATACATACCTTCAGCTTGGGTTAAATTTATAAATTTTTTAAATAATATCATAGAAGGTAGTAATATATCAACTCGATTCTGTGGAACATTATACTCCTTTACTAAAGTATTATTAGACTTATATAATATATTCTCATATAATTTTAAGAAATCGGTTTTATTTATGTATTTACTCTCATTCTTACCATGTTTTAATATATTATTTATAACGGATATTTCTCCTCCAATTGCTATGAAATTATTTAATTTAACTCTAGGTTTAATAGCTATTAAACTTTCTATATTACTTTCTATAAATTCTTCTAAAATTTTAGGAAAGTCTAAAGTTTTTTTCTCTATTTCTGATAGTATTTCATTAATTCTTAATGAGCCTATTTTAATTCCTTGACTAAAAATAAGTTTATTTCTTTTATATATAGAAAGCTCAGAACTTCCAGCACCTATATCTACAAGCAATGTACCTTCTTTTCTTAGTCTACGATAATCATCTAATTGCTCCCTTATTGCTTTATAGGTTAAAAACTTTTCTTCTGAATTACTTATCACTTCTATCCTTAGACCAGTTTTTAATTTTATTTGATCTACTATATAGTCTTTATTCTTCGCTTCTCTAACAGCACTAGTTGCAACTGCTCGATAAGTACTTATTTTATAATCCTCCATAATACGTTTATATCCTTTAAGTATTTCGCAAAGCTCTTCTACAGTATCAAAACTTACTATCCCATTAGAAAATGTATCACTTCCTATGGGTACTGTTCTTCTTAAATTTTCTAAAGTTGATATCTCTCCTTTTTTATCAACATATGCAACTTTCATTTTTAGTGAATGGGATCCTATATCTATACCAGCAAATATTTCATCTTTTTTGTTTATCATTTTATCTCCCCACTTATCATTTTGTAAATATATTTTTTCCCTCTTTCCTAAATGATATAATATTAATATAAAATCCATGTTAAATATAACAAAAAAACACACAATATTTGCGTGTTAAAGTTTTATATTATAAATTTTTATCATATTTTCAGTTATTTTTTTATCTTTACAGACCTTACTAAAAAATTCTCCACTTCTTTTTATAGTTCTATTTTGATTTTTAAAATTATTATAAACTAAACCAAATCTAGCGCTTTCCCCTTCTAGCCATTCGAAATTATCTATAAATGTCCAATAATAATATCCTTTAATTGGTATTCCTTCATTAATTAATTTCTCTATTTCTTTTAAATGATCAAATATAAATTGAACCTTTTTTTATCTGAATTATCACAAATACCATTTTCTGTTATATAAATATCTTTCTTATATTTACTATAATATTTTTTACATATTTTAAAAAGTCCTTCAGGATATATCTCCCAACCTAAATCATTTTGTTTAAATTTATCTACTGTTTTCCTTATTATAAAAGGTTTTTTTCTAATATTAAATTCTAAAATGTCCCTTGAATAATAATTAATAGCTAAAAAATCATAATACTTACCCTTATCTAAGGGATATCCTCCGCTACCTATGGGAAATTTAAATTTTCCTTTATTCATTCCTTCCATTATTAAATCATGAAACAAATAATCTATTAATCTAGTTAACATTTTATTTGGAATATTATTTTTATTAGATTCAAAATATCTAATATGTTTAGAAAACCCTACTTTGGTTTCTTTTGAAAAATTATACTTACGCCGAATAAAATGGATTTTTTTATATCCTTTAATATGGGCTGTTATTATATTTTTCATTCCCATAAAAAAAGATTTTATTTCTTTTTTTCCTGGAGGCCATATGCCTATTAAATAGCCTGCTAATAAATAAACACAGGGTTCATTAAATGTAATCCAATCGTTTACTAAATCCCCTAGATGACTTACAATAAATTCAATATATCTTAAATAATAATTAACTATTTCAGGATTCTTCCAATCTCCTTTATTTTCTACCCAAAGAGGATGGGAAAAATGATGTAGAGTTATTAATGGTTTAATTTTCATTTTTTTAAGTGTTAATATTTCATCTCTATAGTGGGCTATAGCTTCTTTATCAAACATACCTTCTTTAGGTTCAATTCTACTCCATTCTATTCCTAACCTATATGTATTAACATTCATTCCTTTTAAAAGCTTTAAATCATCTTTATATCTATTCCAATGATCATTAGCATTAGAACAATGACTGCCATCTTTAATACGATTATAATCACACCACTTGTGCCAATTACTAGATATATCTCCTCCCTCAATTTGAATAGCGGATGTTGCAGTACCTATTAAAAAATTTTCAGGCAGCCTTAGAAAATCCAAAATTATTTCCTCCTTAAAAGTGTCTATATATTATAGATATTATTAATTTAATTATATATTATCCTATAATCTGATAAAATATCGGTTTGATGTATAATTAATTAATAGCACCATGATTGTTCTATAAAATAAACAAAATGGAGGGAAATAATTCCTCCATTAGTTTAAATTTTATGGACTTTTTTATAGGATAATATAATACTTGCTATTATTACCCATAATAATAAAAAGTCTATAAGTTCTAACTGTATTGATAAACCTAAAAGATATATAATTACATTTGACAATGTAATAGCCCCTAAAAAATGTATTGCATATACACTTAATGCTTCTATATTGTCTTTAAAATATATATTAATTTTTTTAGTAATATTAAATATTAAGAATATTTCCGTAATAAGTCCAATTATAAAAATTATAGTGCTTAATCTTAGTAATAATGATAAATATTCTTTTTCCAAAACTGTATATGTTTTCTTATAACTAAAGAATTCTCTGATATTAAGTTTTATAATTTCAAAGAGTTGTTTAATACTGAATATATCCTTAGGCATATTTTCAGAAGGTATATATAGTCTAAAGGAAATTTCCTTCCAAAGTATTATTATAATAAACAAAACTAAGATAATTTTTAAAGAATTAGTAAGATATTTAATTTTATTAGTTTTAATTATATGTTTTAAATAATCATTCTTTAATTCATCTTTAAATTCAAAAATAATCGATTTCAAAATTCTAGATGTAAGTTTTATTAATCTATATATAGCAAATATTCCAATTATAAATATTAATATATCAAACTTTTGCTTAGCTACTAAACCAATTATTTTGTAATCTTTAATATCAAAGGCACTATTATTTTTTCCTGCTTCTAAAATCCTATCTTTTATATACTTTTTGTTTAAATAACTATCTCCCTTTTTATATTCTATATTTGTAATAAATTCGTTACCTTTTATTTCATTTATTATATTAATTGGCATATATACATTGGGTAATTCCTTTTTAAATAAATTACCTATTAAATTATTTTGTGTTGATTTAACTCCAATAATTGTAAAATCCTTACCATATAATTTTATTTTTAATCCAATTACATTTTCAGACTTGAAAAGTTTTTTTGCTAATTTATCATCTATTATAGCTACATAATTTTTCTTCTGATTATCATTACTATTTATAAACGAGCCTTTCTTTAAGTCTAACATGTGAAATTTACTATATAAACCACTTACTCCTATTATCTTAACTTCACTAAAGTTTTTTTCTGTAGATGCTAATGATTTCTGAAATGTATAATATGTCAATATATCTGAGGATATGCTCCTATTTAGTTTATTTATATTATTAATTTTAAATCCATTATCCTTTTTATAGTCATTTTTAAGCTCAACTGATAACTTATTACATCCAATACTACCATTAATAGTTTCTAATTCTGAATAGATGGATTTACACAAAAGTAAACTAAGTATAAATATATAAAATATTAAGAAAAACTTATGTTTAAATTTATTATTTTTCTTCAATTCCCTCTCTCCCTAACTTTCAATTTTCCAGAAATACTTCACTTCCATCATATAAGTCTTTATCACTTCTTATAACTATCTTTTCTTCACCAGTTAAACCTGAGTTTACTCCTATGTATCTATTGTCTGAATCTCCAATAGTGATAGTCTTTTTAGTTACAAAATATTCCTTTCCTAATGGACCTTTTTTCTCATTTAAAACAAATATATATTTTCCTTTATTATCCTCATATAAAGAACTTCTAGGGATTATATACTTATAAGAATCTATCTCTTTTCTAACAAATAAAGTTCCTACTTCCTCTCCTGATAATTCTTTTTTTCCTAAATCTATTATTATTGTTTTTTTATTTGGAATTTTATTATTAGTTATTGCTTTTACTTTTCCTTTTATAATATCTCCACTGCTATTTTTAATTACTACCTTTACATTATCTCCAATTTCTATATAACTACATTTTTCATTAGCTAACTGGGCTTTAAAATTAAAACCTTTATCTAATGTATCTAACTTATAAACCGCTTTAGAATTATTAATTACCATTCCCTTTTTAAAATTTAACTCCTTTATAGTACCATTAGCTAAAGCTCTAATTGTACTTTTATTTATTTTATCTTCTATTTCTTTTATTTCTAATTCTTTTTTTGATATATTTATCTTCTTAGCCTCTATATCCTTTTTAATTCTTTTCATTTGCTTATTTACCTTTTCTTTTTGTAATTTAAGTTCCTTAACTGCGTTTTCATATTTTAGCTTTTCTAACTTATAATCATTATATTTTTCATTAAATTCATTCTTCGATTTTGCACCTTCTTCAAATAGTTTTTTATAAGTTATAAAACTTCTTTTCTTTTGTAACATATTCTCCCTACACTCTTTAACCTTTAACTCATAATTATGTAGATATTTATTATCAACTTCTAATAATAATTTATCATTTTGTATCCTAAGTTCTTTTAATTCTAATTTTCTCTTTTGTAATTCCTGTTTAAATTTTTTATTATCTAATACTAATAACACATCTCCCTTTTTAACATGATCACCTACATTAACCATTAAATCCTTAACCACAGCATTTAAATCTATATAATATTCTATACTTTCCTTTGGTCTTACTATCCCTTCTTTAATTATTTCCTTTGTTAAATTTCCTGAACTTACATAGTCAACTTTAACCTTAGCAAGGGTCATATTATGTATGCTTTTAGATGAAAATGTAAGAAATATAATAACAATTAAAAATACCTTTGCTATTTTTAATATTTTTCTTTTTCTATTTTTTTCGTTATTTACATAATCAAAACTATCCATAGGTTTACCTCCCTATCTTTTTATACCGGAATGTGAAATCCCATCAATTAAATAATTTTCTCCATACAGAAACATTAAAATCATAGGTATCATATATATGACACTTGCAGCAAACGCTATACCTATTTCCATATTGTTAATCTTAGATAAGTATATAGATAAAGGATATTTATTTATATCATTTAAAAAAATAAGGGGTTGTTCTACCATATTCCAATTATCAATAAATGAAAGTATGGCTAAAGAAGCTATGCCCCCTTTTGATAATGGTAGTATAACTTTAAAAAATATTTTAATTAATGAACAACCATCAACCATAGCTGCTTCTATATATTCATTTGGTATAGTTATCATAAACTGTCTTAATAAAAAAACACCAAAGGCGCCAAAGGCTCCAGGAAAAATTATTGCTAAGTAATTATTTATTAATCCTAATTTATCTAAAACTATATAATTTGGAACCAATGTAACTTGAAATGGCATCAACATAATTACTATATAAGTAAAAAATAATATGTCTCTACCTTTAAATTTAATCTTAGAAAACACAAAGGCTGCCATTGACGATATCAATACTTGTATAGCTACAATTGGTGTCACTAAAAATACAGAATTCCAAAACATTCTTAGAAATTTATGTTTAGCTATTAAAGTCTCATAATACTGCCTTATACTTATATTTTCAGGTATTAATTTAATACTAAAGAAATTACTTTTATCCTCCTTTTGTGACTCGTTACTAAGTGTTTTATAACTACTTAATATTTCTTCATTGCTCATAAATGAATTAGTTATTGTCATCATTAAAGGAAAAAGCATAATTAAAGCAGTAAGCATTAAAAATATAGTTAGTTTAACTCTTTTATTTTCATACATTTAAATCCCCCTAACCTCCAATATAATCATTTATCCTCCTTTGTAGTCTAAATAATATAAAAACTAATAAATAAACTACTATAGCCATTAAAATTGCAGATGTAACCAATTTGTGATAATCAAGTTTTCTAAACATATTATTCATAAAATGTTGGAGCATATAAATGCTCTGATGAGGATAATCTCCAGCTAAAAGGTATAATTCTTTAAATACCTTAAAGGAATTAATGATTGATATTATTAATACAAAAAACATTGTAGGAATTAAATATATAATTGTTATATTAAAAAACTTATCTAATACTCCCGCACCATCTATATCAGCTGCTTCATAATATTCCTTTGGTATATTTTGTAATCCTGCTAAAAAAAGTATAATATTATATCCAACATTTTTCCATATATAAAGGATAATAACCACTACCATTGCCCAATTAGAATTCATCCAATCTATCGTAGTTAAACCTAACTTAGATATTAAGTAATTAATAAAACCATTACTATCAAAGAATAATTCAAAAAAAAGTATTATAGATGCAACTGGCACTACTAAAGGCACTACAAAAGAAGTCCTTAATTTATGTTTAAAGTATACCTTCTTATTTAATAAAATTGCTAATATTAATGATATAACAATTATTAAAGGAACACTTATCCCAGTAAATATTACTGTATTATAAACTGCTTGTCTATAAATCTTATTATTAAGTAATTCTATATAGTTTTTAAAACCTACAAAACTTCCATTTATAGGACTATCAAAAAATGAATAAAATATCATCCCTCCAAAGGGAATTATATAAAAAACTAAAAGTCCTATAAGACTTGGTGCTAGAAATAACAGTATACTTAACTTTTCTCCCCTTTTAATTTTAAGTTGCATATTAAATCTCCCTTTTTATATTTAAAATTATATAAAAGGGCAATGAAAAGTTCTTCTGCCCTTTTATAACTTAAATTTTTATTCTTGTAAATATAACTCCCCTTTGTTTTGAAGTATTTTAGCAGTTTCTTCTGCAGTTTTTTCTCCGTTTATGTATAAGCTTACTTCTTCATCTATTATTTTCAAAAATTCATCATATATGAAAACTTTATTTAATTTATTTATTTCTTTTTTAACTTTGTCAACATCTGTTTTTTCTGCTAAATACCTCCCCTTACTTAACAAGTATCCCTTATTTTCTTTTTGCCATGTAAACATTTGTTTTATTTGAATCTTTTCAACTTCTTTATTAACAGAAAAAACTCCCTTATCTATTAACTGAACTTCCTTTGATAATAAAAACTTTACAAATTCCCATGCTTCATCTTTATATTTTGAATTTTTAGTTATAGAAACTAATCCAGATGAAAAGAATCTATCATTTGTATATTTGCCCCTAGGTAAAGAAATCATATTAAAATTATCACCATAGTATGCTCCAAAATGATTAATATATTTATAAGAATTAAATTGTGCAGGTATCATAGCAATATTACTACAATCAGCTTCCCTATGATTATCAAATATATATTCATAACTCATATTTGGATCCATACAATCTTCACTATAATAATTCTTTATTAATTTTAATTTATTAATAAACTCATCTGTATTAAATCTTACCTTATTATTCTTATAATCTAGAAAATATTCTAAATCTTGATTAATAATATTTGTCTTTATAAACCAATCGTTTTCAAATTTAGGAAATATATAATATTTATTATCCTCATCTGTATTTAATTTATTTTTTAACTTATATATATCCTCCCAAGTCCATTCCTTATTAATATTTATACCTTTTTCATCTAATAATTTCTTATTTACTATAAGGGTATCAAAAGAGTAATCTATAGGCATTACATAGGCGCCACCCTTTAAGCGAGTAGAATCTATTATCTCAGTATTATAATTATTTAAATTAAACTCTCCATCATTTTTTATCCTCTCATCCATATTAAACAAAACATTTTTATCAATATAATCATTTATAGGAAATACAGAATCGTAATATAATATATCCGGAGCATCGCCTACTAATATCTGAGTATTTAATTTTTCCCTATATTGACTAAACTCAATATCTGGATGGGTATTAATTGTAATTTTTATATCTGGATGTTTTTTTTCAAAGCTTTTTTTAGCTTTTAACATAAAGTTAAAGTAATCTCTATACATATCTATAACTAACTCTTTTTTTTCAGTATCTTCATCCTTTGCTTTTTTTCTATTATCTTTTATATATTTAAAAAATCTAGATTTTTTATCTCCATAGGTTAATGCATAAATCTCTTCATTGTCATTTACAGAAAAGTTATATATGTAATCAAAGGTTGATAATTCACCAAGATTTGTTATCCTATTAACTGTATCCTCCTTTGTATCATATTCAAGTATCCATCCACCATTAACACCATAAAGTGTTTTATTTTTTTTATTATAAGAAATATAATAAGGCCTTTTAGAACTTTTGTATTCTTTTTTCCACATAGAAGAATATTTTTTTCCATCTAATTTTTCTAATATTATATTATCTCCTTTTTTATTTAGTACTATCAAATTATCATTTTCATCTAGATCAAAATCTTTATATTCATCAGAGTCTAGAGTTTTAATAACTTCTAATTTGTTATTAAATACTTCTATACTATTATCTAGCTTTAGGGCATATATATTTCCATTACTATCAACTTTAATCTCTACAATCATTTCATTTTTCAATTCTTCCTTACCAACTTCAATGGTATTGGTTATATTTTTATTTTTTAAATTATACTCACTGTCATAAATTCTTAATCTTCTTAAAAATCCAGTTATTTCCTCATTTTCCCTTTTTATAATCTGATCTAGAAAGATAAGATTTCCTTTATTATCATATGTAAAAGGACTCTCTATACTTTTTGAATTTTCTTTAATTTCTTTTATTATATTATTATTATCAGTTATAATAATATAATTATCTTCTCCCTTTAATCCTGATACCGCTAACTTATCGTTATTACTTACACTAAAAAATTCTATATCTTTAAATTCTTCTAATACATCTAACTTTGCTTCTTTATACTGAATATCTTTATCTTCGCCCATTGTATTATTTACATCTTTACTACAACTAACTAAAACCATTAAAATGATTAATATAATAAAAATTTTTTGTGCTTTTATACTTTTCATAGTATCTAATCCTCCCATTTTAAATTGTATATAAATAATATTTTTCATTAACCTCCTTTACTAAACTTTATACTTTTAAAAGAAAACATATTATGTTTCATTTTACATTTTATCCCTAAATATATTTTACACCATTTCCTTAATTTTTCAAATCAATCCTAAAAAAAATGATATATTACCCATGGGTAATATATCATTTTTATCTTAATTTTATTTTTTTATCTATTCAACATTCCTTATTGATTCAACTATATTCATAGAATAAATTCTTTTAAGGGGAATAAGAGTTGCCAAAACACCTACAATTATAGTTCCTACACAAACTCCTATTATAGAAATTAAAGGTGTACTCCATTTCATATAGGTAGCTTCTTGTTTAAATAGTAAATATAATATATATGATAATATAGTTCCTAATATTGACCCCCAAAAGGCACTAATTATTCCATAGAACATTCCCTCTAATCTAACCATTTTTTTTAATTGTTTATTTGTTATTCCTATGGCCCTTAACATACCAAACTCTCTAGTTCTTATAATTAAGTTTGTTGTTATTGTATTAACTATATTAAAAAATCCTATAAGTCCAATAACTATTATTAAACTTATAACCATTATATTAATTTGCCTTTTTTGCTTTTGTAGTAGTTTCTTTTCCTTTTCATAATCAATAAATGTACCCCTAGGGATTTTATTTGTAATCCCTTCTAATTTATTTTCAATTTTTTCTCTTTTTACTTTAGGTTCTATACTTATATCAAACCTAGAGTATCCATTGATTTCTAAAATGTCTTTAAACATATCTTCATGTAGAACAATTCCAGGACCCATTGAATAAGTACCCATATTTACAGGATAAAAATTTAATATCCCTCCTATTTCTAGTTTAACTTCTTTATCCCCGATATATTCCCCTTCATCATTATCAAATAATGACACATTAAACTTTATTTTATCACCCACTCTATATCCAGGGTCTACACGACTATTAATTAATAAAGCTAAAGGTTTTTCTTTCATCCTTTTAATATCAATATTTCCTTTTTCTAAATACTTATCTATTTTACTTAAGGTTTTATCATCATATCCAAAAACATCTGACTCTAAAAGGTATTGTCCATTTTTCTTCTCTTGGTTATAGTGAGGAAGTTTTAATATCTCTTCTTTATAATATTTTAAAAAATCAGAATTCACTTTTCCTTCATTAAACATTAAATTAAACCCAAATCCTCTAAATTTAATTGCTTTTACTTCCTTTATTCCTTCCATATTATTAATATTTTCTAAATCCTTTAATGAATATTTTTCCATTCCTCTATTAACCATTATAGTGTAATCTCCATGTAAATAATCATCTAAAATATTATCAAAATCAGCACTGGAATTAATAAAACTAAAAACTATAAAAAGTATACAACCAAGGGTCATTGAAAATATGGTAACTACACTTCTTTTCTTATTTCTCCATAAATTCTGATATGCCATTTTCCCTGTTATTCCAAATAATGAATTTAATAAAGAGTGCCATTTTCTTTTCTTAGTTGTCCCTTCCTTTAATACAGCACTGTCATTTCCCATAGCTTCTATGGGTGATACTTTACTAGCTAAGCGTGCTGGATTATAGATGGATATAAAAACTGCCAAAAGACCTACTATACTTGAAGTAATTATGACTTTAAAGGATACCACTACTTCATTAGCTACATTATTTACAATGGATAAATTAGATATTAATAGCCTAGAAAAAATAAATCCAACTAATATCCCTATTGGGATAGATATAAGGCTTAAAAAAAATCCTTCTGTAAAAAGCATCTTTTTAATCTGTTTTGGAGTTGTTCCAATGGAACGTAGAGTTCCAAACTCTTTAATCCTTTCTATAACTGATATATGAAATATATTATATATGGCACCTACTGTTGCAATTAAAACTATAATTATTAAAAATATTATTGGAAAATTAACCTTATCATTTTCTCCAAGGGTATTTAATAGTTGATAGTTTGCTCTAACATTATCATCATCTATATTTAAGTTATTTTGTAATTCATTTAAAGTATCCTTTATTTTATAATCATCATTAATCCAAAAGAATACATTTTTATTTAATAAAGATTTAGGTAATAATTTTTTCACTGTATTTATAGAAACCAAAGAAAGGGAAGAACCCGTAGCTTTTCCCCCTGGACTATCCTTCATTATTCCCACCAGTGTAAACTCTGCTTCACTTTCAAAGTTATTCCATTTACCCTCTTCATCTAAATATGTCCTATCATACTTCCAAGTAAATTTATTACCTATCGTTGGTTCTATATTCAATTGTTCTAATAACCAACCCTCTAAAACTATTTCATTATTATCCTTTGGCCACCTTCCCTTTACTAGAGAACGTCCTATCATATTTATTAGATTTTTATCCCATCCCTCTATTGAGATTGTTAAACTTGAATCATCTCTGTTGTATCCCCCTAAGGGAGTCTGTATTCCAACATTCTTAACCTTCGTATGTTTTTTTAGTATTGAAATATCTTTATCATCTAAATTATCAAATACTCCATGATATTTTCCGTTTAAATCTAGTACTTGTTGAACCATACCATGCTTTATACTTTCTCCAAATATGCCTATGGAAGTAATAAGTGCAACTGAAAGAATGATCCCTAATAATGTTAAAGCAGTTCTTTGTCTTTGTTTATTTAAATATTTAAATGTTAATCCATTATATTTTCTCATTTTACCACCACCTCATTAGAGATGATTTTTCCATCTTCTAATGTTACTATTCTATCTGCTGTTTTAGCGACTTCTTCATCATGGGTAATCATAACTAAAGTTTGATGGTATTTTTTTATTGATATCCTAAGTAAATCTAAAACTTCACTACTTATCTTTGAATCTAAATTTCCTGTTGGCTCATCGGCAAATATTATTGATGGCTTAGTAGCTAAAGCCCTAGCAATTGCCACCCTTTGCTGTTGTCCCCCTGATAATGCACTTGGTAGATGCTCCTTTCTATCCTTTATCTTTAGTGTTGATAAAAGTTCGTCTATATAATCTTTATCTATAGTCCTACCATCTAATAATAATGGTAAGGTTATATTTTCTTTAGCCGTAAGTACAGGTACTAGATTATAAAACTGAAATATAAAACCTATTTCACGCCTTCTAAATATCGATAAATCCTTTTCTTTAAGTGTATATATATCCCTATCATTTATTAGTACTTTTCCATTAGTTGGTTTATCAAGCCCCCCAAGCAAATGAAGCAATGTACTCTTTCCTGACCCACTAGCGCCTACAACTGCAACAAATTCTCCTTCTTTTACAGTAAAATCAACATTTTTAAGAGCCTCTACAGATATTTCTCCACTACCATATGTTTTACTTAAGTTTTCTGACTTTAATATATCCATTACTGTCCCTCCTAATTTATTTTCTAGTTAAATAATAACAAGGCTATCTTACATTTAACTTTCACCTAATCTTACTATTTTGTAAGACATCCTGTAATCTAACTAAGAGGACTTTGGAAATGTTATTATAAATTTTGTACCTCTATTTATCTTACTATCAACATCTATTATACCTTGATGTTTTTCTATAATTAACTTAGCTAAAGATAAACCTATTCCCGTTCCTGTTATAGACTTATCCTTAGCAAAATCCCCCCTAAAAAATCTATTATATATATTAGGGAGTTCTTTTTTACTAATGCCTATACCATTATCCTCAACTATTATTTTCATTCTTGTTGATGTATCTTTTATACTTATTTTAATTTCTCCGAATTCAGTAGTATATTTAATTGAATTAACAATAATATTTTTTATAGCCTCTGATAACCACTTACTATCATGTTTAAAGATAATCTTTTCACTATCATATTGTAATTTTATCTTTTGATTCTTTCTATCTGCTTTTACTTTAACTGAAATTATCACTTCTTTTACAGTTTTAAATAAATCTTTATCTTCCTTTTTTATTTTTATTACTCCGGATTCTAATCTTGATAGTTGTAGTAATTTTTTAATAAGCCAATGCATTCTATCTATTTGTTCCCCACTTTTAAAAAGAAACTCTCTTCTTATCTTCTTATCTTCATCGACTCCATCTAATAATAAATCATTAAATGTTTTAATAGAAGTTAAGGGTGTTTTTAATTGATGGGATATATCAGAAATTAAATTTTTTAATTTAATCCTTTCATCCTTTAATTCTTCCATAGTTAATTTAAGTCTTTTTGACATTTGATTAAACTGAAATCCTATCATTGAAAGTTGTCCCTCTCCATTAACTGGAAGATTAGTTTCAAAATCTCCATTCATAATTGTTTCAATTCCTAATGAAAATATGTTTAATCTTTTATATATTTTAATTATTATTAAATATAAAAATAATATAAAAATGATAGGTGTTAATACTAAATAAAAACTTAAACTTTTTATTAGTTCATTATATATGTCATTAAAGGATTTATTATATTTTGATTTGATTTTTTTAGTATAACCATACTTACTTAATATTTCTTTTCCCTTAGATGATTTGTCTATATCATATTCATTTAAGACTAAACTAACTATTTCACCTTCAAGTTCTGGATGTCTTTCTACAACATTACCTACTATAGAGTAATTTCTATCTAAGTATTTTTTATTAATAGCTTCTAACATACTGTTAAAATAAAAAAAACTCATAATACAAAATCCTATTGTTAAACATACTGCTACAGTAAATAAAGAATTAATCTCAGGGTCTCCTACTAGTGTTTTTCTCATCATCTAACACTCCTTTATTTCACTTATTTCTTTAGTAATTTATATTATTACTAAAACTATATTCAGATAATTTCTAACTTCCATTATCATACTAATATAAATCATTTTTCCACATATTATCATTATAATATAATGTTTTACTTTTTCATATCAAAAATAATTATAAAAGTTTTAATACTTTTACCCTATAAAAACAAAAAAATGCCTTTATCTAAAATAAAGACATTTCTACAAATACTTTTTAATTAATTATAAATATATTTAGAAATTTAAGTCAATCTAAATCAAATCTGTAATACATAAGGATATAAAAATAACTAACCTTTGAATGCTACAGCGTCAAGTTGAAAAGGAGTCCTTCTAAGCCACCACGATGAGCAAACTCTGTTTGTATTGACTTACGTACTGGATATTTACCATTAAATTTTTTTGATTATTCCTTCCATGACTGGTATATTCTAAACATCTCTAAATAAGCAATCAATCTTTATTACTGCTTTTATAGTTAAGCCTATTGAGTTAAGTCTTTCAGCTAAATGGTCAAACGCGCCATTAATTTGATTTTCGATAGGGTGACCAATATTACATACACAATAACCTATGAGTACAAAATTTCCAGCCTCAACAATACCTGAATGTGTCTACTCCTCATTGACATCACTTCTTACGATTTCACCCATTAAATTTCACCCCTTATAAACCTCTTTTGAATGTCTATGTTCAAATAGAATTATGGAACAAATGTTTGCTTATGTGAAATAGTAACAAAAGTACGCAATAACCATATACGAACAACATACACATTAGGATGATCTTAAAAAGTTAACTGAAATGATTTTAGGTGGTATAACGTACCGCATGAAAATCCACAATCTTTAGGAAAACACCATAAGTTAAGAACTAACCATATTATATGTATTACTAGTAGTATTTTTATACAGTAAACCCCTTATTACATTTACTAATACATAAACAATAGGTGTATCTATTATAGCTATTATTAACTTAATTATATATTGTCCTATAATTAAAGAGAATATCGGTGAACCAGTATTAAAAAAAGCAATTATAATAAAAATAGATGTATCTATTAACTGAGATATCATTGTTGATAGATTATTTCTAAGCCATAAATGCCTTCCCTTAGTTAACTTTTTTAAATAATGAAAAGCCCATATATCATGATGTTGACTTATTAGATATGAAATCATACTTGCTAAAACTATTCTCATATTACTACCTAATATCAATTTGTATTCCTTTTGATTATTCCAAAACTCTGCAGCTGGCATTTTAATTGCAATTTTAATAAAAATAGCAGATATAATACAGCATATTAAACCTAAAACAACTATAAATTTAGTTCTTTCTTTACCCCAGATTTCTGCTATTGTATCTGAAATAGCAAAGGTCAAGGCATAACATAATACAGCTGCTGGTCCTATTAATCCACCTATTATAATAACTTTACTCGCAATTATATTACTGATTACTAAAAGTGTTATGAAAATTGCTCCTAGTAAAAAAAACATTTTTTCTTCTTTTAATATTTTACTATCCATTATACATCCTCCATTATTTTAAATATTTCAAACCATAATAACAACATCCTATAGCTCCATTAAATTGAGGTTTATTAAGCATTAAAACTTCATTATAATCATTTTTTAAAAATTCTTTAATTGCACTGTTAAAGGCAACTCCACCTGATAAAATTAATCTATTTGATTTAAATTTATTTAAAATAGGTTTAAGTCTCTTATAAAGGGAATAATTTACCCCAGCACATAACCGTTTAGTTTCTATTCCTTCTGCTATCTTCCCTATTAATTCAGACTCTGAAAATACAGCACATGTGGAATTAAGTTCTACAGGATTTTTATGATATCTAAATAATTCATCTAGTGATACTTCTAATACATTTGCCATATTTTCTAAATATCTACCACAGGAAGCAGCACACTTATCATTTAAATCTAAATCTGTCATTATTCCTTTTTCAACTTTAGCTATCTTTACATCTTGTCCACCTATATCTAATAGTATAAAATCTTCTTTTCCTGTCTGATATATTCCCCCATAAACATGGGCTTTAACTTCATTTATTATCTTAAATTTATCTATATTTGTATTATTTCTACCATACCCCGTTGAAATTGCTTTATTTATATTTGTTAATTTAAGTTTATTAAAATCAACCTTTAACTTACCATCATATATACAGTAGTCTTTATAAAATCTCATAGTACTTGTTTTAAATTTCCTTTTAATTATCCCATTTTCCATAACTACTAATTTTACTTCCCTACTTCCTAAATCTATACCTAATACCTTCATTAAACTACCCCTTTTCTATCAGAAAGCATATCTAAAAATGCTTCAATTCTTAATTTAGTTCTAGCATCTAAAACATTTGATTTATCACCTTCAATAGTTAATATAGGTATATCAATTTTATTTTTAATATATATATCATCAATTGCCCTATAACAAAATGCTTGAGTATAATGTATTAATCCATCTAATTTTCTTTTATCTATTTCATTTTTTATTTCACTTATTCTATAATTAATATCATATGGATAAGTATAATAATAATATTGATCATATATATTATTAGCTTCACTTATTCTTGGAAATGAAAATTCTCTTTGTACTTCATTAAAAACTATGCGTCCATTAAAAGATTCTACAAATTCGTAAATATCACTTACCATAGGTGGTACTCCTATATAACCTAATCTTAATTTATTCTTATTAGGTTTTCTTTTTTTTATTTTTTTTATATTTTTTAATAATTCTTTTTTATACTTTTTAAAATCTCCATTAAAATCACTAGAACTAACTTGATATAAGTGATTTTCAAATCCAGTAGCTTTATTTTCTTTATATGTTAATAAATCAATTTTTTTAACTAATTTTCTTACACTTTTTAATTCATCCCTTACTCTTTCTACCTCATTAATATCAACATCAAAAATATCCATAAACTTATCGATTTCTAATTTAACATTTTCTTTTTTTCTATCTGAAGGATATTTAAATTCATAAACCTTTATTCCTTTAAGTTTTAATATATTTACTAACGCCTTTGTATTAGAGCAATCACCTTCCATGACTCCTATCACTTTTTTTATATTATTTTTAATACAGGCTCCAAAAATACCCTTAATCCATGCACATGAACTTTTCGGAAATCCTTCACGTTCAGCTATATCTATATAATTATTATAATTTTTAGAAGTAATAAAAATATTATTTAAATCTATTACTTTTACTTTTGAAGCTAATAAAACTTCTATTGGTACAGTGGTTGTTATACCCACTACTTCCATAAAAATTACCTCCTATTAAAATTAAACATTAAAAAAGGGCATAATCTGCCCAAAACAAAAACTACCTTAACTAGGGTAGTCTTCCTAGTTTTGTTTATAGACAGGATGGATTACGAACTGTCTTATTAATTGTCTGAGTTAGTATATCATATAATAATACTTTTAACAACACTATTATACGTTTTTTTTAATTCTTTTAAGATATTGACTTATCATTATACTATAAAAATAATCATAAATTAAAAATATTAATTGTAATATAATTAATTTAATTAATTTATAAGACAAAATATCAATATTAATTAAATATTTACTAACTAAAAAATATGTAATTAATAAAATTACATTAAAAAAACTAAACTTTAAAATCCATTCAATATAGATATTTCTTATTCTTTCAATGTAGTATTTAATTATTCCATAATATCCAAAGAATATAATATAAAAAACTATTATTATTTTATTTTGGATAAAAAAACTTCCTAATATTGAAGTAGATATATAGGTTAATAAAGCATATTTAATTCCATATTCTATTACAATTATTGAAAGAAACGATGAACTTAAAGCTAACAAAAATAATTTATTAGTAGGTATAATATTTGTTAAATACAAACAAATTAAAGTAAGTGAAGTTACTATAGCTCCATAAACTAAACCTTTACTTTTTTTATTCATAGATATCTCCCCTTAAGGACAAGCTAGAAAATCTCCACCCATACACTCACAACAACAATCTGTACAAATCAAACAAGAACAAATATCACAAGCAGATGTACCCCCTGGATATCCTCTATCATTTCCTATATTTCTATATCCTGTATTTCTCATGTTTACATTGTTTAAAACTTTTTTATATTCCATATTAGTAGGATCTAACCTTACTGCTGTTTTTAAATAATTATAAGCTTCATTATACCAACCCTTTTTAAGTAACAAAACACCCTTTAAAAAATTCCATTCTGCATTCTTTATACTAACACTTTCAAGTAACTTTTCAGCCTCAAATAAATTATTTCTTTCAATATGATATCTAACTTTATCAAGTCCATTATTATAGTTATTATTATAAGAATCATTATTATAAGAGTTACTTTTAAATGTATCTTTACTACTCATTATCTTATTATAAGCTTCATTAATCTCCCTTAACTTTTCTTCTGCTAAATCTGATAAAGGGTTATTTCTATATTGATCTGGATGATATTTTTTAACTAGCATTTTATAGGCTCTTTTAATTTCCTCTTTACTAGCATTCTTATTAACATTTAATACTTTATATGGATCCTTCACATTTATCACATCCCTTTTCTATAATAGTATTAGTTTTATGCCTTGCACCTAAATAAATTATATTTTCTAATAAATTTTTATTATATTTTATATCTAATAATTGAAAACTTTTAGCTATATTATCTAAGGTAAAAGTCAATCCATAATTAATCTCATCTTTAATCTTTGACTTAAATTCTTTTAAATTTTCACCTTTGTTATAACCATACTTTAATAGTATTGCATTATAATTTTCCTTATCAACATCCTTAGATAAATCATCATAAGCATCAAGTATATAAATCCATCTCCCTAGATTATATCCAAGCCAACTTAAAACTCTTTTATTATCTTCGCTTGATATATAGGGCGGACATGCTATTGTTTCCATTATTTTACCAAAAGCATGGGCACTCTTGTCAAGAATTTTACAATTATTAGCTTCTAATTCATATAACTTATCAAGTCCTGTCTTTATCTCTTTAAATTTTTTAGGAAATTTGTAATTTGCTTTCTTTAAAGAAAAATGATAAGGTAATGATGCAATTAAAGAAGGAAACTTTTTTTCATCCTTCCAATCATCTATTAGTTTAAAATATACTAAAATTACTCCCATATTAGATGCATACTCGATATGTTTATTACTCTTTAAGATCGGTTTTTTCTTAAAAGGGTTTGTTATACACCCCTCCCTTTTAAAAGATACTTTTTCGTTATCTAAAGAGGATAATAACAATCCTAAAAAAGTTAAATCATAATTAAGCCCTAACCTTACTAATTGATTAAATTCTCTCCCCATTTCTTTGCATATTCCACAATAGTACCCTTTAAAAACATCATATTCTTTTATCTTCAATTCAGGTTTAAAGGGTGTAATATATCCAAACATTTAATTCACACTTTCTGTATTTTTTAACTACCATAATACTCCTTTAAATAGTTCATTTGTTACTTCCATTAATACTTCTTCTCTAACAACCCTAGATAAAATATCATATTGTTTAATGAAACTAGGTATATCTCTACTAGGCATTAATGTCTTAGAATCAAAATTTGTTTTAATTTCTCTTATAAAACTATTAAAATCATAAATTTTAAATCTTTCTACTTTGAACTTTTTTGCGATATTTTCTAATAATAATATCAGAATATCTTCATACCCACTGTTAAAATCAATATCTAATAAGTAACCTAACTTAGGAACTAAAAACTCTAAAAGTAGTCTTTCTTTAGGAGTATCTTTTAACCCTAAAAGTTTACCTACTTTATATATATTTTCATCTGGTAAATTTAATAAAAATTTTATGAAAAATAATTCATCATTTTCAGGTTTTAAATAATAATAATTTCCCTTTAATTTCTTAAATGTTTTTAATGTATCAAAATATCCAAGTTTTAAATTCTTTCTTGCATTAACTTGACTAAAATCTAATACCCTACCTAAATCTTCTTTAGGTTCAATATATTTTATATTCAAATTGCTTGTTTCTACTTTCCTAGTCCTTCCAAGCCCAAAGGACCTTATAACTATTATATCTTTATACTCTTTAGATAGTAACATAGATATTGGTACATTATCATAAAATCCTCCATCTAAAAAAACTTTTTCATCAATTTTTTCCCTTTTAAAAAGAGGAAAACTAGCACTAGCCATTAGATAGTTAACTATTTTCCCTTTAGGTATATCTTCTTTGAATAATTCTAAGGGTTTCTTATCTGAAATAGATACTGTAACTATTCCAAAATCCATATTAGAATTTCTTATTTTCTCTTCACTAATATTATCCTTTATTATTTTTTTAATACGCCCTGTATCTACACCTTTATTAGTCAATAATGCTTTGATTTTATTAGCCCAATAGGATAAACTTTCTTTATTTATTTCAAGATTAATAAGTTCTTTAAGTTGTTCATCTTCAATATTAAATACCTTTGAAGGTGTAATATTATACCATAAATCATAGGCTTTATTTAAATCTCCTTGAACTATCATTGCACCATTCAAAGCTCCTATAGATGTACCAGAAACCCCCTTAATTTTAATACCCATTTCACTTAAAGCTCTATAGGCTCCTATTTGATATGCTCCTTTTGCTCCTCCGCCTTCTAATACTAATCCATACAAATTAGATCCCACCCCTTATATATATGTATACATTAATTATAACTTAATAATAAAATAATTTAAATAAATAAAAGCTAGGGTTTTAACCCTAGCTAATAAAAACTATGCAACTTCCTCTATATTTGCTTTATTTTTTTGATAGTAGATATCTTCGTTAAATTCTCCTTCAGATTTAGATATTAATATTGTACATACAGTATCTCCTGTTATATTAACTACTGTTCTTGTCATATCTAATAATCTGTCTATACCTATTATTAGTGCAATTCCTTCAACCGGAAGTCCTACAGATTGTAATACCATTGATAAAGTTATAAGCCCTACTCCTGGTACACCAGCTGTACCTATAGAAGCTAATGTTGCAGTTAAAATTACTGTTAGTAAAGATTGTAAAGAAAGATCTATTCCATAAACCTGTGATATAAATATTACAGCTACACCTTGCATTATCGCCGTACCATCCATATTAATTGTAGCTCCTAATGGTAGCGTGAAAGATGCAATACTTCTAGATACTCCACATCTTTCTTCGGCAGTATCTATTGTTACTGGTAATGTACCACTACTTGATGCTGTAGAAAAAGCAACCCCCATCGCCGGTACAAAGTTTTTGAAAAACTTAACTGGGTGTAATTTACCTATAATACTTAATGCTCCCATATAAGTTAATCCTGCATGTAAGAATAAAGCTATTATTACTGCTGCCATATATTTTAATAATGGCACCATAGCATCAAATCCAACTGTAGCAAATGTTTTTGCAATTAATGCAAATACACCTACAGGCGCTACTGACATTATTACCATTACCATTTTCATCATTATATCATTTAATGATTCAAATATTCCTAAAATAGGTTCTGCTTTCTTTCTAATTAATGCCATACTAACACCTAATAATAGTGCAAACACTATTATCTGTAACATAGAACCATCTGCTAAGGATGCTACTGGATTTCTTGGTACTATATCAGTAATAACATCAACTATAGGCTTAGATGCTCCAATTTCAGGTTCCTGTTTTAATACATTAGATAAATCTAGTCCTACTCCAGGATTTATAATTGATCCTAAAAGTAAAGCTAAAGATATTGCTATACAAGTTGTTGTTAAATAAAATCCTAAAGTCTTTATACCTACTCTACCTAATTTTTTTGGATCTCCTATTGCAGAAGCACCGCAAACTAAAGATACAAACACTAAAGGTACAACTAACATTTTAATTCCATTAATAAATAATCCACCAACTAATTTAAGTATTCCACTAATTATTATAGTATCCTTAATATAGCTTGATGGTAGTTGATTTAGTAAAACACCAAATAGTGCACCTAATACTAAACCAATAAGAATTTTCTTTGTAAGTGAATTTTTGCCTTTCATATTATTCCCCCTTTATGTACTAAATCAATTATAAAAGAGAGATACAAAAAAATACACAAAAATTCTTTAAAATACATGACATTGTAAAAATAATTCTGAAAAATGCAATTTGAAATTTTTATATTTCACTATAAAGTAATATTCCGTTGATAAATTTTCTAACGCTAATTTTTCCACCCGTTGATCTTTTCCCTCTTATCCTATCCATTTCAGCCTTTACATTTTCAAAATCAAATAAACTATTTGAATAATTAATAAAGTTATCATTCAAATAATCTTCAATACCTATGTTTGCAACATTGACCAATGCTTTGTTTATAGCCCTTCTTAAACTTTGCTCCATTGCTTTTGGGTTATCACTTAATTTACTGCAAATTTCACTAATTTTATAATTAAAATACTTCTCATCATTATCTATTAAATATTTACATATTTCTATTATATAATCTCCACCACTTTCACCTAATAAACCTAATTTACTAATTATTAATCTTACTTTTTTCATCCTTTTTTTACTTTTATTATTATCATCTAAACTTTCAAATACATCCCTTAAATTATTAAAACTATTTTCCATCTTAATTTTACTAGATACATTTTTTATAACACTTATTACTTCGATAATATTTATTGGTTTATTAATAAAAAATTCTACTCCTGAATAATATGATTTTCCTATTAACTCCTTTTGTGATACCTGAGATATCATTATAAATTTTGATTTTATATTTTTACTTTTAATCTCTGTTACAACCTCTATCCCATCTTTTTTAGGCATAAGTAAATCAATAAGTACTATATCGGGGTTATTCTTTTCTATTTTTTCTAAAGCATCCTCTCCATTAAGGGAATATCCAACACAATGTCCTAAATTATTATCTTCAATAATGTTTTCTAGCATCTGTACAATACTTAAATCATCTTCTACAATAAAAATTTCCATACCTAAACCTCCAATTCATTTTGAGGTAATGTTACTATAAATACAGTGCCTGAATTTATAATAGATTTAATCTTTATATTTCCATTATAATAATTTTCAATTATATCCTTTACTAAAGTTAGACCTAATCCTCTATTTACATCCCCTGTTAACTTATTAAACTTTGTTGAAAATCCAGGTTTAAAAATATGATTAATATCCCTTTTTTTTATTCCTGCTCCTGTATCTATAATTTTAAATATATGATTATTATTCTCTAAGCTATGTTCAATAATTATATCTCCACTATCCTCTATAGATTCTATAGCGTTATTTATTAAATTTCTAAATACTGAAATAAGTCCATAATGTTTCTTAGTAAAAAAATTCTTTCCTAATTTAAAAGATATATTAATATCTTTTTTTTCTTTATTTATAAACTTTCTAGTACTCTTTTCTAATATATCAAAAATATCAACTAGACTCATTTTTTCATATTGAATCTTATTTCCCATTATATCTTCTACCCCTTTAATAACCCGGATATAATCTTTTTTTATTTCGTGGATATCGCTGGCTACTGATAGGGATAATTCCTTTAATTTTTTTATATCATCCTTTTGAGATAATCCTTCATAAAGCTTATATGAATCGCCCATAACTTTTTCAATATAATCCGAATTCCTTTTCATAAAATAAATTTCACTTTTTAAACTTGAAACTAATAAAACTAATCTTCTATATCTATTTTCATGTTCTTCTTTGATAACTAATAGTTTATAATATTTTATTATTGATATTAATAATATCGCTAAAAACGACCTTAGTAATGCTACAAATATTAATATTTTAATTATATCATAATTATCCATAAATCCTTTTTTATTAATCCTTAAAAATATTTCCATAAAATTTGAAAAGAAATCACATATCGCTAGATAAATTCCTAATTTTATTACTTTTTTATTATTTATTTCAGTAATTAATAAATAAAATAAAATACCAAAAATAATATAAAATAAAATAGATGGATAAGTAATACTAAGTATATTTGAAACTTTTAACCCACTTAAAATTAATAATAAACTTCTAAATAAAAATACTACTACACCGGTTATAATTGAAAAAAATATGGAATTGAAATTTTTATTTAAAGTTAAAATAACTGAAAATAATACCACGGAAAAAGATACTCTAAAATCCTCCATAAAGGGGTTTATATATAATTGAGATGTTACCGCTACAGCTAGTGCAAATAAAAACATTCTTTTTATTTTATCCAATTTCTCCCCTCTTTTCTATCATCATTTTATATAATTATACAATAAGTATCTTAAAAAATCACATTTTTATTTAATCAATAAAAAAACTGCCCCTTTTTAGGGACAGAAAAACTTTTAAATATTAAACTCTGCTACAATCTTATATTTATTATTGTCATATTCAATATAATCCGAATCCTTAAGTTTCCACTTACCATTAAAACCTAAATCATATGCCATCTTTTCAAAATAATACATAACAATTCCTGCATCAGTTAAGTTTTCTTTATGATCAGGATTTAATATAGCCAAAGATATTTTATCATTTTTTACAATAAATCTCCAAGGCTGAGTATTTTTATTAGAAGGAGCATAACGGGTATAATAAAATAATTTTTCTAACCCTCTTTGATCAAGCTCATCCATATTTATATTCTGTCCTAATTTTTCTTTAAATACAATATCTTCTATTGCCATCCTACTGCTTTTAGAAGTGGAAGGTCCATCTTCTACTTTTAATTCGTTAGAATATCTATAAGTATTTAAATATTTTAAGTTCTCATCATTTAAACCTTCACTATTAGTTACTTTAGATAAAATTTCATCTCTAGGTATACCAAAGGCTATCATAAAGTTCATAGTTCCCTTTTCCTTAATTAATTTACTAATTATTTCTTTAGGAACAACTCCTAGATTAATCCAACAAGAACCTAAATTTAGTTTAGCTAATTCTGTAATTAATTTCTCCATATAATATGATGAATTTATTATAGTATCATCATCATTTTTTTCTATTTTTAGACCAATATAATGAGGGGCTTTAATCATAACTCCTGAATAACCTCCTAAGCCCTCTAATTTATTATAAATTTCTTCTCCATTTTCAAATAAGATAAATTCAATATTAGTTAAATTACTCTCTAAATTTTTAAATTCATCTTTCAATTTTTTCATTTTTCCATTAGATATTTCTTGGGGTTTAAATTCACGTACTGACTGTCTCTTTTTTAAAAAATTATAAAATTTCATGTTAATCGCTCCCTTATTTTAGTATTTTTTAAAATTTTTTAATTTATTATTGAAAGGTGGATATCTCAAAGATACATCAAAAATATTAGATAGATTTTTTTAGTATGCTTTTTTCATGGGTAAATACTTCAAAGCTAGCCTTTCCATGATAAATCCTAATCCACTTTGTCCTATTCCTCCAAAGGAAATATCAATTAATATAATTCTTTGATTCTTTTTATCATTAGAAAATAGATACAAAGGTAATGGTTTATGGTCTTCCTTAATAAAACTAACAACTTCTTTTATATTTTCATATTCAATAATTGGTAAAATAGGACCAAAAATTTCTTCTTTCATTACATTACTATTTATTGAAACATCTTCTAACAAAGTTGGCTCTATATAAAGTTCTTCTTTTTTTGTTTCTCCTCCTGTGTATATACTCCCATCTTTTAAAAATTCAACTAATCTATCAAAATGTTTTTCATTTATAATTCTAGGGTAGTCTTTACTATTTATAGGATTTTCTCCATAAAACTTTTCTATAATTAACTTCATTTCCCTTAATAAGCTTACTTTAATATCTTTATGTACTAATAAGTAATCAGGCGCTACGCATGTTTGCCCTGCATTTAAAAATTTCCCCCATACTATTCTTTTAGCAGTTAAATTTATATTTACTTCTTTATCAACTATACAAGGACTTTTTCCTCCTAGTTCTAAAGTTACAGGTATAAGCTTTTCGCTGCAGACTCCATAACTATCTTACCAACCCTTGTACTTCCAGTGAAAAAAATATAATCAAAATTTTCTTTTAATAGTACTTGGTTTACTTCCTTGCCTCCATTTACAACATGGATATACTTTTTCTCAAAAACATTTTCAATTATCTCTTTAATTACTTTTGATGTATTATGTGCATATTCCGATGTTTTTAATACAGAACAATTTCCCCCAGCTATAGACCCTACCAAAGGTGAAACAATCAACTTAAAAAGGATAATTCCATGGAGATATTATCAAAGAAACTCCAAGGGTTCTTTATATATATAACTTGAAGATAGAAAATGATATAGAGGAGTTTTTACTTTTAGGCTTTACCCCTGATTTTAAATTCTTTATTATAAAATCTATCTCATCTAAAAATAGTCCTACGTCTGTTTCATAACCCTCAAAATATGATTTATTTAAATCATCCTTTAAAGCTTTAAGTATTTTTGATTCATTAAATTTTATTGATTTCTTTAGTTTTTTTAATTGATTTATTCTATAACTTAAATCCTTTGTTTTTCCACTATTTAAAAAAATCTTTTGTTCTTTTAATATATTCTCTGCATCCATAATAAGCATCACCTTATCTTTTTAATACCCATAAATCAAATTATTATGCTAATAAATAAAAAAAATTCTAAAACAACAATAAAAAAGCTAATGCTTTTGACATCAAAAGCATTAGCTAAATACTTACTTATATTTTAAATATTTATGTTCTTACATTATTCCTTTGCTAAATCATAAACATTTAAATCTGAATCTACAATTTTTTTATCTAATATATTTACTAATGCATTAATTGTATCTAAAGAAGTGAATATATCTACTGAGGCCTCTATAGCTGCTCTTCTAATTCTAAAGCCATCACGCTTTGAATCATTACCCTTTGTAGGTGTGTTAATAACAAAATCTATAACCCCACTTCTAATTATATCTAATACATTAGGAACTCCTTCAGATATTTTCTTTATTGATGTAGACTCTATACCTATATCATCAAGATATTTACTTGTGCCTTCTGTGGCAATAAATTCATATCCTAGTTTTTTAAGCTTCATTGCTGTTTCACTAAAATCTTGTTTATCGTGGGAATTTAATGTGACTAAAATTTTGCCACTTTCTTTTTTTATTTTCTTTCCTGATGCTACAAGTCCTTTATATAAAGCTCTTTCAAAAGTTTCGTCAATTCCTAATACTTCACCAGTTGATCTCATCTCTGGTCCTAAACTTACTTCCACCTCTGATAATTTCTCTGTAGAAAACACAGGTACTTTAACTGAAACTAATTCAGAATCCTTATAGATTCCCTTTCCATAACCTAGACTTTCTATTTTTTCTCCTAGCATAACTCTAGTAGCTAATTCTATTACAGGTACAGTACTTACCTTGCTTATATATGGTACAGTACGACTAGACCTTGGATTAACCTCTATTACATACAATTGATTTTCATATTGTATAAACTGAATGTTAATCATCCCTAATACATTAAGTTCCTTGGCTATCTTTTTTGTATAATTAACTATTTTATTTTTAATTTTTTCAGAAATATCTATACTAGGATAAATTGTTATACTATCTCCTGAGTGTATTCCAGCTCTCTCTAAATGTTCCATTATTCCTGGTATTAATATATCTTCACCATCACAGATAGCATCTATTTCTATTTCTTTACCTATTAAATATTTATCTAATAAAACTGTATTATTCGCATCATATTTAAAAGCTTTGTTTAAATATCTAATTAATTCATCCTCATTGTATGTTATTTCCATACCCTGACCTCCTAATACATATGAAGGTCTAACAAGTACTGGGTAACCTAATTTTCTAGCTTCACTAATTCCATCATTTATATTTAATACAGCCTTACCTTTTGGTCTAATTATATTTAGCTTTTCTAAAAGTTCTTCAAACTTTTCTCTATCTTCTGCTCTATCAATATTCTCACAACTAGTCCCTAAAATTGTAATATTTCTTTCTTTTAAATACTTAGCTAACTTTATTGCTGTTTGTCCTCCAAACTGTAAAATTACCCCTTGAGGTTTTTCCTTTTCTATGATACTTAAAACATCCTCTTCTGTTAAAGGTTCAAAATATAATTTATCTGATATATCAAAATCTGTACTAACTGTTTCAGGGTTATTATTTACAATTATTGTTTCTATATCTAACTTTTTTAAAGCCTCAATGCTATGCACTGAACAATAATCAAATTCTATACCTTGTCCAATTCTAATAGGACCTGAACCGATTACAATTACTTTCTTTTTATCACTTACCTCTACTTCATCATATTTTTCATATGTTGAGTAGTAATAAGGTGTTAAAGCTTCAAACTCTCCTGCACAAGTATCTACCATTTTATACTTTGGCAATATATTAAACTCTTTTCTTAGATTATAAATTTCATTTTCATCTACATCTAATAACTTTGCAATACCTAAATCAGAAAAGCCTCTCTTTTTAAGTTTATATAGCCAATCTTTATCTAATTTTTCTAAAGTTGTTTCCTTTAGTTTTTCTTCTTCTTTTACTATCCAATTGATTTTGTTTATAAAAAATTCATCAATTCCTGTTATTTCAGATACTTTTTCTACTCTATAATCTTTTCTTAACATTTCTGCTAAATCAAATATTCTCTCATCATCTGGTGACTTTACTCTCTCTTTTAATTCTTTTAAACTTTTACTTGAAACATCTATATCAAATAAAGTATTTTTCCCTAATTCTAAAGATCTAATCCCTTTTAAAAATGCTGATTCAAAATTACTACCTATCGCCATAACTTCTCCTGTAGCCATCATTTTAGTTCCTAATGCTCTGTTTGCATCATTAAATTTATCAAATGGCCATTTCGGTATCTTTATAACAACATAATCAAGAGTCGGTTCAAAACATGCAAATGTCTTTTTTGTTACTCTGTTTTTAATTTCATCTAATCCATATCCTAAAGCTAATTTAGTTGCTACCTTAGCTATAGGATATCCTGTAGCTTTAGATGCTAAAGCTGATGATCGACTTACTCTTGGATTTATTTCTATAATTGCATATTCAAAACTTTCAGGATTTAAAGCTAATTGAACATTACATCCTCCGATAATTTCTATAGTATTTATTATATCAATAGATGCACTTCTAAGCATTTGATATTCCTTATCTGATAATGTCTGACTAGGTGCAACTACTATACTATCTCCAGTATGAATTCCCACAGGGTCTATATTTTCCATATTACATACAGTTATACAATTACCATACTCATCTCTCATAACCTCATATTCTATTTCTTTCCAACCCTTTATACTTTTTTCAATTAATACTTGGCCCACACGACTCAAATGCAGTCCTTGTGCTAAGATGCTTACTAATTCTTGCTTGTCATCTGCTATACCTCCTCCAGTTCCTCCTAAAGTATATGCAGGTCTTACAACAACAGGATAACCAATTTCTTCTGCAAATGAAATACCTTCATTTAATTCTGATACTATTTTACTTTCAATTACAGGTTGATTTATTTTTTCCATCAACTTTCTAAAACTTTCTCTGTCTTCCCCTTTTTGTATTGATTCTATTGATGTTCCTATTACTTTTATATCGTATTTATTTAAAATTCCTTTATTTTCAAGCTCAACTGCTATATTTAATCCTGTTTGCCCTCCCATTCCAGCTAAGAGACTATCAGGTTTTTCTATTTTTATTACTTTTTCTATAAATTCAACGGTTAAAGGTTCTATATAAACTTTATCAGCTATTTCTCTGTCAGTCATTATAGTTGCTGGATTGCTATTTATTAATACTACTTCAATACCTTCTTCTTTTAATGCTTGACAAGCTTGAGTTCCAGAATAGTCAAATTCAGCGGCCTGTCCAATAACTATAGGACCAGAACCTATAACTAAGACCTTTTTAATACTATTATCCTTAGGCATAAAAACTCTCCTTTTTTAGTAATTTATTATAATCATCTATATTATCTTGCCATTTTTACAAATTGATCAAATATATAATCCATATCTTTAGGACCAGGACAAGCTTCAGGGTGAAACTGCACACTATATATTGGTAACTTTTTATGCTTCATCCCTTCTATTGTATTATCATTAAGACTTATATGGGTTTTTACCATCTCTTCAGGTAATTTATCTACATAATAACCATGATTTTGTGATGTGATATATATTTTATTTGTATCTAAATCCTTTACCGGATGATTCCAACCTCTATGTCCATACTTAAGCTTTTTAATATTACCTCCAAAACATAAAGCTAGTAACTGATGGCCTAAACATATTCCTAAAATCGGCTTTTTATCCACTAATTGTTTTAAATTTTCTACTACTTCTGGTAAATCTTCTGGATCCCCAGGCCCGTTAGATAAAAATATTGCATCAGGCTTTTTATCTAATATATCCTCAGGTTTTGAATCAGCAGGAAAAATTGTCATTTTACAATTTCTCTTTTTAAACGAACGTATAATATTTTTCTTTATACCAAAATCTAAAATAGCTATATGTTTATTATTACCTTCAATTTCATAAACTTCTTTTGTAGTGACATTATCAACTGCGTTTTTATTATGAAAAGCATCAAATTTATGCTTAATTTGACTTTCACTTAATTCCCTTAAAGTAATTATACCTTTCATTGTTCCATGATTTCTAAGAATTTTTGTTAAAGCTCTTGTATCTATTCCTTCTAATCCAATTACTTTATTTTGTCTTAGATATCCATTTAATTTCATCTCACATCTGAAATTATTAGGTTTATCTGACTTTTCTCTTACTATAAATCCCTTAACTTTTGAAGATTCAGACTCCATATCCTCTAAATTTATTCCATAATTTCCAACAAGGGGGTAAGTCATTGTCACTATCTGACCATAGTATGAAGGATCTGTTAAAACTTCTTGGTATCCTGTCATACCAGTATTAAAGACTACTTCTCCAACACTTTCTTTTAAATATCCAAACGCATTACCTTTAAAAGTTTTACCATTTTCTAAAATTAAAGTTGCTTCCATAAATCTGCCCCCTCAATCAAAAAAGGACAGTACGGGGATTTACCAAAAAATCCCCTTACTGTCCTCTTTATGTTATTTAATATTGTTTTTTTAAGCATAATAATCTTACTGTATTTTACAAATAATACATCTTTACACATTGTATCAGCTCCTTTCTGGCCTCACTGGACCAATTTAAAGTACTGAATTTGGATATTTACTTTAAACTATTGTACTTCATTATACTAAAGATGTCAATAGAAAACTTGATTTTTAAATATTGTAATATATTCTATTTATATATTTTTTCTCTGTTATCAATAATTTTCTCTATTTCACAACATCTGGTTTATATTTTATTTCCTCTGATTCTACATTACAATATTTATTTATTTTTTTTACTACTCCCCTTGGTATTTCCTTAGTTTCTATTTTTTTTGCCATTAACTTTTCCTTTAAATATTTAAAAGCAATCCATGGATTAACTTCATCTCCACATGTAAAAAGATCTACCGCAGCGTAGCTAAATTCAGGCCATGTATGGATAGTTAAATGGGATTCTGATATTACTACTGCACCACTTACTCCCCATGGATTAAATAAATGAAATGCACTCTCTACTACAGTAGCATTAGCACATTTAGCGGCTTGATTCATATGTTTTTCAATTTTTTCATAATCATTTAATATAGTTTTATCACAGTCATAAAATTCAACTAATATGTGTCTGCCTAACTGTTTTGTATTCATAACCCTATCCCCTTTCAATTAAATTATATGTATATATTAAAATATTCTATATAAGTAATATTTATATTATTATTTTGTAACTTATAATTAAAAAACGGTCCTGTAAACAGAACCGTTAAACTTACTAATCTACTCTCACAACCTCTTTAACTTCTGATATCTCTTGTTTTAACATTTTTTCAATAACCATTTTTAAAGTCATTGTAGCTCCAGGACAGCCTCCACATGCTCCTTTTAATCTTACTTTTACTTTACCATCTTCAAAGCCTACAAATTCTACGTCCCCACCGTCTCTTTGAAGTACTGGTCTTA
The DNA here is from genome assembly GCA_009711765.1 of Bacillota bacterium. Lineage (GTDB taxonomy): Bacteria > Bacillota > Clostridia > Tissierellales > MES13 > MES13. The sequence goes on from VEND01000012.1 coordinate 40,231, forward strand.
CCTTTTCTAATGTTCCTTTTATTTTCATATCTAACACACTATTTTCCATAATATGTCCTCCCTTAAGCTATTTACCTACCATTAGAATTATAATATTTACCAACGAGTTCTGTCAAGAATTCTAATGTTAATTAATAAATACCAAACCCCACTCTACTACTTCTTATTTCATTAACATTCAGTTTATTTTCTTTAGGCACCTCTAATGATGTGGATATTAAAGAAAATATCAATACACCTAATATTAATATGAAAAACATATAACTTCCCTTCATTTTATTAAATATCTGTTTTATTTTTTTTCTTCGAGCTTTCTTTTTTACAGTTTTAAGTTTTATCACTTTCCCCATAAAATCAACCCTTATAATTTTTATCTATATTATAACAATAAATTGAAAGAATTTATAGTATTATTTGACAATTCAAATATTTTTTATTAAATTATAAAATATTAGTTAATGTAAATGCTTCATTTTCTTTTACTATTTCAAATAATTTAATTAAGACTTCTATCTCCCCTAATGCTAAGGGATTGTTCTTTGTTTCTACATATCTACTAGTTTTAGCCATTGAGATATCTATATTGTCAATTTCATGGTGATCTAAAAATATACTCCATTTATCCCTATGTTCTTTCCACTTTTCTAATAATACCTCTAATTCCTTATTAGCTTCATCCCAATTTTCATAAACAAGCTGCTTGTTTAACTTATTTAAAGAAGTTATAAACTCATCATAATCCTTTGTTATATCATTATATAAAAATATCCATCCACTAATTATTACTAATATTATCAAAATTACAATACTTAATGCTCTCATAATTATCTCCTTTATTTATCCTTCTTTTGTATAAACAATTCTTTATCTTCATCTATATAGCAAAATAAGATTTCTTCTACACTTTTGCTTCCCTTTGCTTTTAATCTACTTAACAACCATTTTTCTGTTATATTTGCCTTTATTAAATTATCATGATTTATTTTTCCATCAATTATTAAAGTAATAGGTAATCCTTCATAATTAGATTTTTCATCTAAATCTTCGATAGTAACTCCCCTTTTATTCTCTTTAGGTATTACACTTAAATCACCATTTGTTTCAAGAATTACATACTCTACATCCTCTAATGCTGGATAATCCTTTGAACGCATTTGTTCAATTAAATCATTTATATTAATTCTAAGTTTATTTAACTCCTTTTGATTAATTTTCCCCTTATTTACTAATATACTAGGCTTTCCACATATAAAACCTCTTGCTCTTTCACTTTTTAAATTTATAAAAGATATGAATATCTGTAAAAATAAAAGTGCACTTATTGCAATGAAGCCATTTAATAATGGGACTCCTAAATCCTCCATAGGTAATGCTGCTGCTTCAGCCATCATTATCATAATCACTAATTCAAAGGGTTGCATTTCTGCAAGTTCTCCCTTTCCCATCAATCTCATACTAAAAAGCACATATCCATATAATACAGCAGCTCTTATAAGAATAGTTATCATAATATACATCCTTCCAATAATGTGTTTATTATATTAATTTTTTCCATTACACATTTATTTATTCTTTTTATGTCACACTTAGTTGAAATTTAAATATAATAATAATGAATATTTTAAAAAAGGTGATTACTATGTATTTTAATGAAGGATCTCCATATAGAAATTTAATAGTCGGTGCTAATACCAAAGTCCCTTTAAAAAATGGAAGCTATTCAAAATATATAAATTTTGATAATGCAGCTACTACTCCTCCATTTAGATCTGTTTTAAGTGATATTAATGCATTTTCTCCGTGGTATTCTTCCATTCATAGAGGAATGGGATTTAAATCTAAATTTTCATCTAATTTTTATGACTATTCAAGATATGAAGTTTTAAATTTTGTAAATGCTGATTTAGAAAAAGATACAGTAATATATTTGAAAAATGCAACAGAAGCAATTAATAAACTTTCAAATAGACTGTCTATCAAAGATAGTGACAATATAATTCTATCTACAAGTATGGAACACCATTCAAATGATTTACCTTGGAGAAAATATAAAGTCGATTATATAGAACTTGATAAATATGGTAGACTTTCTTTAACAAATTTGAAGGAGAAATTAAATTTTTATAAAGATAAAGTTAGATTAGTTACAATTACAGGTGCATCTAATGTTACAGGCTATAAAAACAAAATACATGAAATAGCCTCCTTAGTCCATAGTTACAAATCAAAACTTCTAGTTGATGGAGCACAATTAATACCCCATTGTCCATTTAATATGAAACCTAAAAATACAAAAGAGCATATTGATTACTTAGTATTTTCAAGCCATAAGATGTATGCACCTTTTGGTATAGGTGTTTTGATTGGCCCAAAAAAAACCTTTAAAGAAGGTAGTCCTGATTATGTTGGAGGTGGCACAGTAGATTTAGTTACTAAAGATTCTGTAATATGGAATGACCCTCCTCAAAAGGATGAAGCAGGAACGCCTAATATTATGGGGGTAGTTGCTTTAGTTTCTGCAATAAAAACTTTAAAGCAAGTAGGAATGATTAATATAGCAAATTATGAGAAAAAATTAACTGACTATACTTTAGAAAAACTTAAAAAGCTACCGGATATAAAACTTTATTGTCATACTAATAAAACCGAAGATAAAGTTAGTATAATACCATTCAATATAGAAGGTATTCATCATGCCCAAGTTGCAAAAGAACTTTCTGATGATTATGCAATAGCTCTACGGAATGGTTGTTTTTGTGCTCAACCATATATCCAAAATCTATTAAAAATTAGTAAAGATGATATATATGAATATAAAGATACATTTATTAAAAGACCTGGCATGGTTAGAATAAGTTTTGGAATGTATAATGATATTAATGAAATAGATTTTTTAATTGAATCATTAAAAAAAATAATTAAAAACAAAACTAATTAGTAAAACTAACCTCCTATGAATAATATTTATGAAACTCTGTTAAAATAGTTTTTAACAATATTATTTGTAGGAGGTTAATTAATGAATAAAAAAATGAACTTACTATTATTTAGTGGAGAATATGATAAAGCCTTAGCTTCTTTAATATTAGCTAATACCGCAAGGGAAATTGGTATTGATGTTACAATTTTTTTTGCATTCTGGGGTTTATGCTTATTAAGGGATCCTGAAAAAATAAATATGAAAGATAAAAATGTATATGAAAAAATGTTTGAACTTACTGCACCTGTAGGTCCTGAAGACTTACCCTTATCTAAAATGAACATGAGTGGAATAGGAAAGAAAATGCTTCTTGAAATGATGGATAATGTAGATACTCCTAACCTAAAAAATTTTTTAGATGGTGCTAGAAAAAAAGGTGTTAAATTTTATGGGTGTAAATTATCATGTGAAGTTATGGGTTTTAAAAAAGAAGAATTCATTCCAGAAGTAAAAATAATAACAGCAAAAGAATATCTAAAAGATGCACTAAAATCAGATATAGAATTATTCATATAATATTATTACTCAATAAAATATAAAATTAGCGAAAACATCTTTTTATTTTACATTTTATTCTATTTTATGATAAAATTAATAATAATGTATAAAAAGGGGTTAACGCTAATGAGACTCATTCCTGTTAACAAAATTGAAGAAGGTTCCATTTTGGCAAAAAACATATATGATAATAGGAATACTTTTTTGTTAAAAAAAGGAGCCGTTTTAAATAATCATTTAATAAAAAAGCTCACTGTTAATGGAATATATTATGTTTATATAGAAGATGAATTTTCAGATACTGAAATAAAAGATATTGTAAGTCCAGAGATCAGAAAAAAAGCAGTTGATTCTATTAAGGAAACTTTTACATACTTTAATCAATATAATGATTACAAAGAAAACTGTCAATATTCAATAAATGAAAGAAGTTTTATAAAAAAACGCAATGAGCATCTTGAAAATCTAACCGAAATATCAAAAGAGTTAATAGACGATATAAGCAAGAAAGAAAATATAGTTGTAAGTCTTGTTGATATTAAAAACTATGATGATTATACATATCAGCACTGTATAAATGTTGCTGTATTATCTATGGTTGCAGGAATTGAACTTAACTTAAGTAACAAGGAACTTAAAGATCTAAGTCTAGGTGCTATGTTACACGATATTGGAAAAACATTTATTCCAAAGGAAATCTTAAATAAAGATGGCAAACTTAGCGATAAAGAATTTGATATTATGAAAAAACATTCCTTGTTAGGTTATGAATATTTAAAAGACTGCTCTTGGCTTTCTAGTGCTGTTAAAATAATAGCTCTTCAACACCACGAAAAAGTTAATGGTTCAGGATATCCTAAAGGATTAAAGGGAAAAAAAATATATAAATTAGCTAAAATAGTTTCTGTGGCAGATGTTTATGATGCACTTACCTCTAATAGACCTTACAGAAAACCTATAGCACCAAATGAAGCTTTAGAATATCTATATGCTAATGGCGGTGAACATTTTGATTATGATATTGTAAAAACATTTTCTAAGAAAATAATACCTTATCCGGTAGGCTCTTTAGTTACTTTAAGTAATGGAGAAACAGCAGTTGTAAAAAAAGTAACTAAAGAATTTTCTCTTCGTCCTATAATAACTATTTTATCAAAGAATAAAAAAAGAACAGTTAATTTAATTAAGGAAAAAAATTTAGTCATTACAGGCCTAAGCCATAACTTATAAACTTATATACATAATTACTCCTTACTTATAGACATAAAATAACATAATTTGTATAAACTAATACTAAAATATTAAAGGAGGCTGATTATGAGATTAAGAAGAGCCCATGAAATAATAGAATCTAGTGAAAATCTTGAAGTTTTTTTTAATAGTGATTCAGTTTGGTTAGAAGATATTGATGACAAAAATAATATGGTTCAAATTAAAATCTTAGAAAATAATGAGAATTTTGTAGTTCCAGTAGAAAATTTAAAAGAAACTGGAAGAGAATTAAAATAGTTTATATTTTAAGTTCTAATTGTTTAAAAACAATTAGAACTTTTTTAATTAAATTTTAACATAAAAAACACGTATGTTTTTCTATGTTCGCTTTATAACATTCGTTTTTTATGTTATTATTAATATGTTAATAAACTAAAAGGTGGGATATTAAATGAAATACGATATAATTATAGTAGGTGCTGGACCAGCTGGTTTATTTACAGCTCTAGAGCTACTAAATAAAAAATCTAATAAAAAAATACTTCTATTAGAAAAAGGGAGAAAAGTAGAGAATAGAAAATGTCCTAAAGAAAAAACAAAAAATTGTGTTGATTGTAAACCCTATTGCAGTATAACAACCGGGGTTTCTGGAGCCGGAGCATTTTCTGATGGGAAATTATCGCTAAGTCCACAAGTCGGTGGATTATTACCAGAATATATAGGCTATGACTCTACAAATGAGTTGATAAAATATGCAGATGATATTTATCTTAAATTTGGTGCTGATACAAAAGTTGAGGGTCTTAAAAATGATGAGCTTGTACAAAACATAAGAAGAAAAGCAATTAGAGCCAATCTAAAACTTATAGATTGTCCTGTAAGACATTTAGGTACAGAGAAAGCTCAAGAAATATATAAAAAGATTCAAGATTATATTATTGCTTCGGGTATAGAACTAAAAAGTAATACTTGCGTAAGTGATTTAATCATAGAGGATGATAAAATTAAAGGGATAAAAGCTATAGATTCTAAAGATTATATTAAAGGTAATATGCAAAACGCTGAAGAAATATTAGCTGAAAAGGTAGTACTTTCTGTTGGTAGAAAAGGTGCAGATTGGCTAAAACAAATGTGTCTTAAGCATAATATAAACCACAGAGCTGGAACTGTTGATATTGGTGTTCGAGTTGAAGTTAGAAATGAAATTATGCAACAGATTAATAACGTATTATATGAAGGTAAACTTATTGGTTATCCAAAACCTTTTAAAGATAAAGTTCGTACATTCTGTCAAAATCCAGGTGGTTTTGTTTCAGAAGAAAGATATGACAATAAACTATCTATTGTAAATGGACATTCATATAAGCAGAAAAAAAGTAAAAATACAAACTTAGCAATTTTAAGTTCTCATAATTTCAGTTACCCATTTAATCAACCTATAGACTATGGAAAAAAAGTTGCAGAATTAGTTAATATGTTAGGAGACAATAAAATATTAGTTCAAAGATTCGGTGACATCCAAGATGGTAAAAGAACTTGGGAAAAAGAACTAACCCGTTCAAACGTTATACCTACTTTAAAAGATGCAGTAGCAGGTGATATTACATCAGCCATTCCCTATAGACCTATGATGAATATAATTAATTTTATTAAATCCATGGATACTATAGTTCCTGGTTTCGCTAGTCCTGAGACTTTATTATATGGTCCAGAAATTAAATTTTATTCTAATAAAGTTGATATAGATAGAGAATTTAAGGCAAATATAAAAAATCTACATTTCCTAGGTGATGGATGCGGCCTAACTAGAGGTCTAATGATGGCTTCATGTTCAGGAATAGAAATGGCTAGATTACTTTGTGATAAATAAATATTCTTAAACCAGTTACAAAATAAGATAAAAAAATCTAAACTTTAAAATACTCCTCTCAAGGTAGATATGTAAAGAATCTGCCTTAAGAGGAGTATTACTATGTTAAAAGAACTAAAAATTATCACTTAATTTTTTATTCTTTTTAAAGCTCTGACTTATATATCCTACTAATATAGTTATAATAGGACTTATATAACAAAGAATAGCGTAAGGAGCATATTCTAATGTTTCTGTATTTGCTATTATTGCAATAATTATTGAATTAACATTCCAAGGAGTTAAAGGTGCTATTATGATTCCAGAATCTAAAATTGTCCTTGCTAATACTTCTCTTTTTTCTCCTAATTTTTCATACTTTCTTTTTAAAAATTTTCCTGGGAAAAGTATACCCACAGTTTGATCGCAAGTTAATGTTGTCATTACTATACTAAAAACAGCAGTACTAAATACTAAATCTCCCTTATTTTTTATTTTTACTATAAATTTATCAATTATAGGCTTTATAAGGTTAGTACCCTCAAATAAACTACTTAATGCTACTGCTCCCATGACTATTAATATTACTTCAATCATAGGGAGTATTCCCCCACCTTTTAAAACTTCACTGATTTTCCCTACATTTTCTCCTTCATATCCAATAATAATTGCCCTTATCACATAGATAACACTATGTTTTTGCAAAATAACTCCTATTAAACTTCCTCCAATAATTCCTATAGACATATTTGTTGTTATTTTAATACCTAAAACTGCTAATACAATAATTACTAAAGGAAATAATAATAGTTTATTAGATATATAAAAGTTATTTACAATTTCTTTTTGATAACTTAATATTAAAGCCTCGTTTATATTTGTTGAATATATGTTTCCTATATAATAATAAATAATTGCTGTTAATATATAAGTAGGTATCATTGTTTTTAACATAGTTACTATAGCTTTGTTATATTTAATATTTACTGTTTTTAAAGTTAAATTCATAAGACCAGATATAGGTGATATTTTATCAGCCATAAAAGCTCCTGAAATTATCGTACCGATCAATATATGATTTGGTATTCCAAAGCCTTTTCCAATTGCTATTAAAGCAATTCCAACTGTGCTTATTGTTCCTAAAGCAGTCCCCATAACAACTGAGATTACAGAGGATATTAAAAAACAAGCTAAAACATAATTAATATTTTTTATATATTCAAAACCATAATATATAATCGTAGGTACAATCCCTGAAAATAACCAAACAGATATAGTAGCACCCATAAGTAATATTACTAGAAATATTATTTTACAATCATTTAAACCGTTTAGTATCATAAAAGCTAATTCAGAAAACTTATATCCTTCTTTAATAAATATTAATATTGAAAATATTATTCCACATAAAAAACCATAGAATAAAGATGTATCCGTTAGTATACAAAGCCCTATTGAACTAAAACTAATTATTATAATCAAGTAAGTATTAAGCTTAGCAACAATTCTTTTTAACATAATTTTCTCCTTATTTTTTTACTAATTATAACATAAAAAAACAAGATTAGTAAAAATACTAATCCTGTGTAAAGAAATTCTGTGTATAGTATATTTTAAACTTACCTCCAAAATGTACACCTACTCCTAAATTATTATACTCTCCTAAAATATTATCTCTATGTCCCGGTGAGTTCAATAAATTTTCATGGGCAAATATTGCACTAGTTTGTCCTGTTGCTATATTTTCTGCTGCTCTTATAAAATCTATGCCATCATTTTCCATTCTATCAAATGGATTTTCGTCTTTTAAATTAATATGACTAAAATAATTGTTTGCAGCCATATCCTTACTATGTTTTCTTGCAGTTTTCGAAATTTCTTCATCCCAATCAAATACAGTTAATCCATTTCTTACTCTTATAGCGTTTGCTAAATCATATAACTGTTTTTCAAAACTCTCTTTTAATTCTTCACTATTTTTTCCATAAAAATCCTTCAAGCTTTGTTCTACTCCTTTTTCAATTAACTGAAACGCTGTAACTTTATAATTATTATTTATATTATAAAATATAGTTATATAATAACCATTCTTTAAAAATGTATCAAATTCCCCGTTTCCACTATTAAACGTATAAAATGTATTCTCCTTTTGTATACCTTTTAGTGGTTCTCCATAAATATCATGTATCTTTTGTCTATTAGCTCCAATACTTATATTATTTATCTTATACTTTTTAGCGTTAGTATATATACCTACAACTCTTTCATTCTTAATTCCAACTTGGATATATCTATTATAATCACTTTTATAGATATACCATTTAAAACCATACTTGCTTAAATCTTTTCTTGATGGTTTGCCTAAAATTTTTAAAACTCTTTCTTTAGAATCTCCTATATTTATATTATTAATAGATTTATCTAATAAATTAACTGTTCTTGTATTACTGTCCCATTCAACTATAACCCCAGTACTTTCAGCTATAAACCTTATAGGAACCAAAGTCCTGCCTTTAAAAATAATTGGTGGCGACTCTAGCTTAACTTTCTTATTATTAATATTAGCTATTTCATCATTTATTTTTAAGGTTATCTTAGTATTTTCTTTAAAACCGATGACCGTTTTTGTTTCCTTAACCCATTTTATTTTTATTTTTAACAATTCAAATATTCTCCTGATAGGTACTAAAGTTCTATTATTCACTATCTTTGGTTCAACATCAAAGTTAATTAATTGGTCATTAAGTCTAATTTTTAATTCTTCACTTGCCATTGTTTCGCCCGCCATAGGTTCCACAATAAATACATTAAAAAGCAATATAAAAACTGTTAGTATTATAATCTTTTTTTTCACTTAACTTTGTTGACTTATCATTAATGCTATTAGTTTTTTTATGATTTAAAGTCAACAATTCCCCCCTTTAATCCATCAATTTTCAACTCTTTCCATATATATTTTCGTATTATATTTTATTTTTTTAAGGTAAATTTAAAAATCCCTCTTATAGACAAAACATAGCTTTTTTACATATTTATAATATTACCATTTAGTAGTTCCGCAGTTTCAGGATTACAAGTCATAAAAATCACTTGATTATCCTTTGAAAAATCCTTAATTAATTTTATTGCCTCTTTTGTTCTATCAGGATCTAAATCAACTAAACAATCATCTAAAACAACAAAACCTTCTCTATCATTATAAAGATTTTCTAGTATTGCAAATCTTAAAGCTAAAGCTACACCATCATAAGTTCCTGCTGATAATAAATTTATTGGAACAGTATTGTTTTCATTGTTTTTTATCTTTATATTAAATTTATCATCTATATTACCAATATTATAATTACCCTGTGTTAATTTTTCTAAATATTTACTAAAGGATTTTACTAAAGGTTTAAATGTATCCTCATCTAGATTATTTAGTGTATCATTAAATTTTTCTTTTATTTTTAAGAATTTATCAGCTCTTTTAATAAGTTTATTATACTTATTAACTACCTCTTTATATTCATCTAATTGTTCTTCATAGGATGTATCTGGCAATTTGTTCTCTAACTTATACAGTTTCTCTTTTTTATTATTAAATTCTGTATTTAGTAGTTCATATTTTTTATTTAAATCACTTAAATATATTTTAAATTCACTACTATTTTCAAATTTATCTGGTAATGGTTTTAGTTTATTTAATTCTGTTTCCTTTTGTTTTATTTCTGTTTTAATTTCAATTATTTCATCTAATAAATCATCTTCATTTCCATACCTTTCTTGCCATTGTTTGATAGTATTATATAGATTCTTATTATCAGCCTTCAATTCACTTATATTAGCATGGGTTTTATTTATTTCTCCTTGTATTTCTTCTTTATCCCTAGTGTCTTTTACTCCTTTAAATTTATCTATTTCATTTTTAAGATCTTTATAGCTATACTCTCCTAATTCATCTTGTATCTGGATTTTTACAAATTCAATATTTTTATTAATATCATCTTTTTTCTCTTTATTTTTTCTTGCTTCTTTTAAATCTTTTACTTTTAACTTTTGTAGTATTTCTTTATAATTTTTATTAGAATCATTATATTCTTCACTTAAGGACTCAAAATCCATATTACTTGATTTAATCTCTAATTCTAATACTCCCTCAACTTCTATTTTTATATAACCATTTGCTTTAAAGTCAATACTGTTTTCAATATTTCTCTTTTTTTCAAGTCCCTTTTTTATTCTTATTATACTATTGTCTTTTTTTACTAAATTACCCAAAAGAGTTCCTGCTTCAATTTTAGTTTTATTTTTTTCTATTATACCTTTTAGTTTTTCTAACCTTTGTATTTCTTCATTACTTATTTGTTTTATACTTTCATTCTCTCTTTCAAGCTTTTTTATAACTTCTTGTTTTTGTTTTACTTTGTTAAACTTTTTTTCTAATTCTTTTTTATTTTCTACCTTTTTAGATTCTTCATATTCTTTATTTAAAATATTTAATCTTTTTGTTAATTTCTTTAGTTTATCATTATTATTTTCTATCATAGTCTCGTATTTAGGCCACTTTTTATTTATATCTTTAATGATTTCTATTTTACTATTTAATGTTTCTATTTCAGGTTCTAGACGAGCTCTTATGAAAACATCATTTTCTAATTTAGATAACTCATTCCTTTCTTTAGAAATATCTTTAATTTGTTCTTTTAATTCCTTAATCTTATTTGCTACTTTTTCAAATTCCTTTTCAACTTTTTTAGTTTCTTCTAATGATATTTCTAATTCCCTTTTTTGGTAGTAGACTTTTAATATTTTACCTACTCCTACTTTATATGGATTATGAATATCTCTATTATTCTCAGGACACTTATTGACATGATCCCACCTTTTAAGTAGTTCATCAAGTTTTTCTTGAATTGAACTTTTAAGTTTATCAACCGAAATCCCATCTAATTCCATAACCGTTTTTCTTAAAATCGAACTTATATTTTCTTTTGTATCAGAATCTTTTATTATTTTTTCTATTGCATTTTTTAAATCCCTTTGTTTTGAAAACACAATTGTTTCATAGGTTTTATTTCCATATAATAAAAGCTTTTCTATATTTTCTTTAATATTTTTTTCTTTCTTAATAATATTTCCATTAGGTAGTTCTAATAAAGCTTGTGGACTTTCCCCCCACTCTTTAGTTATTTTATAAACTTTTTTATTATGTTCAATATATATATTTCCGTTAAAATAATCCCCTTTAGGATGAGGCATAAATCTTTCTTTGAATTTTTTATCTGCATTATAGTTCATTTTCAAATTAGAATCTTTGAAAATTGTATTATATATTCCATTAACTAAAGTACTTTTTCCTGCTTCATTAGGTCCTAATAATACATTTAAGCCATCTTTGAACTCTATTTCTTTATTATTTAATCCTCCAAATCTATCACAATAAAATTTTACTATCCTCATTCTTTCACCTCCAAAATTAACTCATATGCAAGTTGTAATGCATCTTCATCTTGGCTGTCTTCATACAATCCTTTTAGAAACTGATATGGAAATGAATCTTTTGTAAATTCTTTTTCTATAACTTCCTTTGTTATTTTTATCCCTAAATTAGTATCATCTATATCTAGATATACTAATTTTTTACTTAACTCATTATAATAATTATATCTGTTTTCATATAACTTTCTATCTATTCTTCCATTTAAGTTTATCCTTGCTAAAATATTATCACTATAAAATTTTCTATTTAAATTTTTAAAATCATTTTCATCTTCAATTTTATAATCAATGTCCATAAATTTATAACGCCCTGTTTTTACTGATTCAGCCGTTACATTTTTATTTTCATCTAATTCTATAAACCAAGCAGATCCTTCATGGTTACAATCCATACCATCAGGTTCCGGTGTGCCTGCATTATATACTTTATGAAATTTAACTTTATTATTATTAGGATAAGGTATGTGGGTATGACCTATTAACCAAAGATCTAAATTTAAATTTAACAATTCCTCTTCTGACATATTAAAATATTTATTTTCTAAATCAGGAGATATGTTTTTTAAAGCTCCATGGGCCATTCCTATATGAAATTTACTATCTGGTAACTTATCTAATTTTTTAATCCACTGTAAATTATTTTCTTTTGAATGTTTTTTATCACAAAATGCAGGATAAATTGTTGCATTTATATCAAACATCGATAAATCATAACACTTATTATGATTCAATAAAAGTATTTTTTCTGTTATATTATTTTGAAAATCTTCCCATAATTCTGTAACACCATTATCATAATCGTGATTTCCTGGAATTATTAAAACAACTTCCCCACTAAACCCATTTAAAATTTTTATTACTCTCATTAAATCTTTTTTTGGTATTCTTGATATTTTATCAAAAAGATCTCCAGCTATTGTAAATATATCACATTGCCTTTCATTAGCTAAATTTATTAATCTTTCTAATATTTCAATTCTTGCATTTACTAATAATTCTTTAACATCCTCTGGATATCTATTAAATTTCATACCTATATGTAAATCTGATGTGTGAAATAGTTTAAGACTCATAATATCACTCCAAATTAATTTTAATACCATTATAACATTTTTTACACATTTTCAATCATTTTTCTTTTTTTATAATTTAAAGTCATATTCTTTCCTTTTTATAAATACATCTAAATAATAGTAAACTTGGGAGGAATCTAAATGAACAAAAAAATAATTATAATAATAATAGTTTTTGCTATATTAAATTTTAATAAGGTGAAACTAAGCTTATTAAAATATGAAGATACTAGTAAAGAAATTACAAACGATTTATTTCTTTCTGATAATTTAATAGATAAAATTAATAAACATAAAAGTCTACGTGACTTTAAAATTGTATCCTCAAAACCTGTAAAACCTATTGAGTTACCTGATAAGAATCCTGACAATTTAAACTTATCAGTTTCAAAAAAAGGTGAAGTAATCGGTAACTATTTATCTCCTTTAGAGATTTTTCCTAAAATATATACTAAAATTGATGGTATTTTGACCTTTAGGGGAGATAATTTGAGAAACTCTATTAACTTAAGTGTAAGTAATATTAAAGATAAGAAATTAAATATTAGATGGTCTAACAAAACTTCAAATAGTACTTGGGGAGGGGGTTCTGGTTGGACTGGCCAAGCTTGTGTTATTAAATGGCCTGATGAGATAAAAAAATTAATGAATATCAAAGGTATATTTAAAAATGAAACTACTTTTACTGAAGTAATTTATGGTTCTTTAGATGGAAAGATATACTTTTATGATTTAGAAACTGGTGAAAAATCTAGACCTTCTATCGATATTAAAAACCCTATAAAAGGCAGTGTTGCTTTAGACCCTAGAGGTTATCCTTTACTTTATGTTGGTCAGGGTATACCTGAAAAAGGAAAGTTTGGTTATAGAATTTTTAACTTAATCAACCAGAAACTTTTATATTTTATTAACGGTAGAGACCCTTTAGCTTATAGGGGGTGGGGGGCATTTGATGGCTCACCCTTAATTAATAGAAAAACTGATAGTATGTTAATAGGTGGAGAAAATGGGATTTTTTATAATGTAAAATTAAACACAGACTTTAAACCCTTAGATAAAACCATTTCTATAAAACCAGAAATTTTAAAGCTTAGATATAAAATTGATAATAATAACTACCAGGGTATAGAAAATTCCATAGCAACTTATAAAAATTTATGTTATTTTGCAGATAATGGTGGTGCCATAATATGTTTAGATTTAATTACCATGAAACCTAAATGGGTATGGTATGGTAAAACAGCTGATGATACAAATGCTAGTATAACATTAGAAGTAATAAATGACACACCTTATCTATATACAGGGACCGAACAAGATAAGCAAGGTAAAAATGGTTTTACATATATACGCAAAATTAATGGTTTAAATGGTAATATCTTATGGGAGAGAAAATTTAAATGTTTAAATAGGGTTGTTAAAGATAAAATTACAAATAAAATAAAATCAAGTAATGGTGGTTTATATGCAACAAATATAATTGGTTCTAAAGATATTTCTAACCTAGTAATATTTACTTTAGCAGGATATAACCATCCTTATAAGGGTATTATGCTTGCTATAGACAAATCTAGTGGTAAAACTAAATGGAAATGGGAAATGCCCTATTATTCCTGGTCATCTCCTATTGCATTCTATGATACTAAGGATAAAAGTTATATCATACAATGTGATTTTCATGGTAATGTAACTTTATTAGAAGGAATGAGTGGCAAAGTTCTAGATAAAATAAACCTCGGCAATAATATTGAATCTAGTCCTATAATTTATGAAGATAAAATAATAGTTGGAGTTCGTGGAAATCGTATTTATTGTTTAGATATAAAATAAACTGCCCTCCTTTTAGAGGCCAGTTCATTTAGAGGGGTTCTATATTAATATATTTACACACTATAGCACAAACCAAGGGAATTAGGGCCTAAATGTGCACCTATTACTGGTCCTAATTCATCAATAGTAATTTCTACATCTTTAAATTTCTTTTCTAATTTTCTTTTTATTTTTTTTGCAAAATCATAATTAAGAATATAGCATATACTTATCCTTTTAACATCCTCTGGGATAATATCTATCATATAATTAAGTGCTTTATTTTTTCCTCTTAACTTCTTTACAGGAACTAACTCACCGTCAATCAAACCTATGACAGGCCTTATTTTAAGTAAAGACCCTAATAAAGCTTGAGATGCACTCAACCTTCCTCCTTTATATAGGTAATCAAGCTTATGAACTGTTAAATATATTGACATTTTATTTTTTTCTTCATTTATATTATCTACTATTTCCTGTCTTGTGAAATCTTTTTTGTTCATGTTTACTGCAATATTTACTAATGTTTTTAAATTTGATGCTGATGTTTTAGAATCTATAATTGATATCTTTTTTTCATTAACCATAGTTGATGCCAGTTTAGCACTATTGTAAGTACCACTTAATTTAGATGATATCAAAATAACTATAATTTCTTTATCATTTTTTATTGCTCTTTCAAACACTTTTCTAAAAGCTCCAACAGAAGGTTGTGAAGTTTTAGGAAAAGACTCCGATGTCTTTAGTTTATTATAAAAATCATTGAATTCTCCTGGATATCCTTCTGGCTTAGTTTCTCCATTAAATTCAACAGACAGAGGCACTATATCAATTCCATTTTCTCTAGCATATTCTTTAGATATATAAGCTGTACTATCAGTCACTACTTGAATATCTCTCATTATAATACCTCCTTTATTATTAGTATATGTTAATAGTACCAGATACTAATAGTAGTTGCAAGTTTTTTAGTCAATTATTTTAAAGGGATTATTATTCTTTTGTTGAATTAAAAAATCAAAGGACTAATTAATTATAGTATATTACTAAAAGGGGCGAATAAATTGAATTTAAGAAATATTGATAGGTATTTCATTTTAGTTGCAATTTTAATATTTTTGATACTTATATCCTCTGTTTTTTTCAATTCAATAAAAACAAAAGAAACCCATAAAGATATCTCTAGTTACTTAAAAGAAACTGAATATATAATTAAAGATATAAATAATTTGAATAATATATTCAAAAAATCTCAACAATACGAAGTAACTTATTTGATGGAAATTAAAAATAAATTAGAAAAGGATTTAATCAATGTATATAAAATTAATCCTCCTGATATATTAAAACAATATCATTTAATGATAATTAAAAAATTAAACTTAGCCTATGAAATTTCACTATATAGTATCAATAATAAAGAAAAGAAAAAATCCTCACAGATAAAAATATTAATTTCCAAATTAAACTTATATGAAGAAATAAGAAAAGCAGAATTAATCAACTCTTTCAAAAAAATAAATATGGAGTATAGTTTTTCTCCCAATGGAGATATAATTTATCGATGGTCAAAATAAAACCGCACAGATCTGTGCGGTTTTATTTTGAATACCATTATCTTATATAACCTATAATTATTATATTTAAAACAACTACTTCAATAACAAGTTATTTTACTTGACTAATAGGATCTTTACCATTTAAAACTTGAACTATATTATTAGCAGCAATTTTAGCCATTTTATCTCTAGTCTCAGTGGAAGCACTACCTATATGAGGCAATAAAACCACGTTATCCATATCTAACAATTTGTTATGTACTACCGGTTCATTTTCAAAAACATCAAGACCTGCTCCCCATATTTTTTCGTTCTCTAAAGCTTTAACTAAAGCTTCTTCATCAATAACAGCTCCTCTTGATGTATTTATTAATATAGCTGTTTTCTTCATATTATCTAATTCATTTTTCCCAATTAAATGGTACGTCTCATCAGTTAATGGTACATGCAAAGAAATAAAATCACTTTTATTTAATAATGTATCCATATCAACCCATTTTGCATTATATTCTTTTTCAAATTCCATATCTCTACTTCTATTATGATATAATATTTCCATATCATAACCAATACTTTTCTTTGCAAATGCCTTACCTATTCTTCCTGCACCAATAATACCCAATGTTTTATTATTAATATCTTGACCTAACAATAGTTTTGGAGAGAATTGTTTCCATTTACCTTTCCTTACGTAATTGTTTCCTTCAACTACCCTTCTTGAAACAGCAAATAATAAGGCCCATGCTAATTCTGCAGTTGTATCAGATAAAACTTCTGGGGTATTTGTTACTATTATTTTTCTTTTCTCCGCAAATTCAATATCTATGTTATTATATCCAACAGCATAGTTAGCAAATATCTTTACAGTATCCGCTTTTTCTAATACTTCTTTATCTATTTGATCAGTAAGCTGAGTTAATACTGCATCTTTCCCTTTAATTTTGCTAATTAACTCATCTTTAGTTAACGGTCTATTCTTTTTATTTACTTCAACTTCAAAATACTTACTTAAAATATCTAATCCTATCTTGGGTATTTCCCGTGTGACATATACTTTATTACTCAATTTTATAGCCTCCCATTTTTAAATTATTTTGATACTTATAAACTTATCTTTCTTAATAGATCCCCTAATTTTATAGTCTATAAACATAATATGTTACATTTTTTAAAAATTAATCTCCTCCTATTATAAATTCTTTAAAATAATTATAAAATCCTTTTTAATTTACCATTTTTTCAAAGTAGCATATTTGTTATAATTTAAATAGAGATAAATACCAAAGGAGGATTAAATGAATACTATTAAAGCTTGTATATTTGATTTAGACGGTGTTATTGTTGATACTGCAAAATATCACTATAAATCTTGGAAAAAGCTTGCACGCACCCTTGGGTTTGATTTTCCAAAAGAAGATAATGAACGTCTTAAAGGCGTTAGCAGGATGGAATCCTTGGAAATTTTATTGAAAATTGGTAAAATAACAAAATCATCTAAAGAAAAAAAAGCCCTTGCAGATAAAAAAATGATTGGTATCGTAAGTATATATCTCAAATGGATGAATCAGAAATTCTTCCAGGAGCTAAAGAGTTTATAAAAATATTAAAAAGACATAACATTAAGGTTGCATTGGGTTCTTCAAGTAAAAATGCAATGACAATACTAAAACAAATTAAAATGGTAGATAAATTTGATGCTATTATAGATGGTACACAAATAAAAAAAGCTGAACCATCTCCAGATATATTCTTATTAGCAGCTGAAAAATTAAACATAAACCCAAAACAATGTGTAGTTTTCGAAGATGCAAAGTCTGGAATCAAAGCAGCTAAAAATGCAAATATGTTTGCTGTTGGTGTCGGTTCTAATGATACCTTAAAAAATGCAGATATGACAATTCCAAATTTAATGAAAATAAGTGTTGAAAAATTAAGAAATCTATAACGAATTTAGACCTTTCAAAAACTAATGATAAATATTATTTTTATATTTAGTTATACTAAAGATAGAATAACTAATTTATCATTAATTTAAGGAGGTTTTTACTGTTGGATAGTCAAAAGAATAAACATCATTTTAACTTACTTAAAACTGTTGAAGGAACTGGTTGGGTTTTATGTGATGCATTAAACACTATGGTAAGAAATAAAGTTGAACCCTCATACTCTAATACTGAAGATGCTTCTCAATTATTAGCTAATAATTTCACAGAAATTTTTGAAGTTATTTCAGAATGTGAAGAAAATGAAGTTATTGACCACTTAGCTGACAAAATTATTGAGTATGCTGGAGATGATATACACGATTTTCTATATTATATGGAAAACAATATGGGAGATAATCCTTTATATAAGCGTATATGTGAAGTTATTAATAATCCAACTCTACAATAAATACTTCTACTCCAGAGTTTTATACTCTGGAGTTTTAAAATGCTAATTAGTCTGAAAATTATGATTATATTTAATACTGTTTACATACAATTTAATTAGTGTAAAATAGTTATGAGTAATAAAAAAAGGAGGATATTATGGAAGATAGAACTAAAGGAATTGTACTTATACTATTTTCAGCTTTTTTCTTTGCATTAATGGCTGCAACTGTAAAATCTTTAGCTAGAATTCCAGTTGCTGAAAAAATATTTTTTAGAAATATTTTTGGTCTTTTTATTGCTACTTACATGATAGTAAAAAACAAAAAGCCTATATTAGGAAATAATAAAAAATTTCTTTTATTAAGAGGTATCTTTGGAATGCTAGGTATGTCAGCATATTTTTATGCTTTAGGGAATATGCCTTTAGCAGATACCGTAATACTAAATAAAATGTCACCATTCTTTGTTATGGTTTTCTCTGCTATTTTCTTGAAAGAAAAAATAAAAAAATATCAATTATTATCATTAATATTAGCTGTCTTTGGAGCCATATTTGTTATTAAACCACAATTTGATGTAACAATTATACCTTATATTATTGCATTATTATCCGCTATATTTGCTGGTAGTGCTTATACCACTATTAGACATTTAAGACATACTGATTCTTCAGAAACTATAGTTTTTTATTTTACTTTCATTTCAACTGTATCAATGATACCATTTTTATTTAATGGACAATTTATAATACCAAGTTTAAAAGAACTGTTAGGATTATTAGCTTTAGGTACTGTTGCAACTAGTGCCCAGTTTCTAATGACAAATGCTTATAGGTTTGCCCCTGCTGGTGAACTGGCTATATATACTTACACAAATATTGTATTCTCTACTATAATTGGTTTATTAATATGGTCAGAAATCCCTGATATTCTTAGTATAATAGGTGGTTTATCTATAATAACAGCAGGATTTATTAACTACTATAGTAATAAAAAAGGAAAACTTAAAGTTAAGTAAATAATATTTATTAAAAATAAAACCTAAAGAGATTTTTCTCTTTAGGTTTTAAATATTTTTTAACCTAATATTCCATTTAAAAATACAATTGCTATTGCAATTGGAGCAACTACTTTAGTTAATATTAAAAATACAGGTATATATCCTGCCTTATATTTTCCTCCACTAGTAACTTCGTCACGTACATTATTTCTACCTAATCTCCATCCTACAAATACAGAAATAATCAATCCTCCTAAAGGTAATAAAATATTTGCTGAAATATAATCAAGAGTATCAAAGAAGTTAAGTCCAAATATTTGTAAATCCGACATTATCCCCATAGATAATGAAGCTGGAATTCCTACTATGGTAATTGCTACAGTTGCAAGTATTGTAGCTTTTTTTCTGTCAAAATCTAATTCTTCTGAGAAATATGCAACAACAACTTCTAAAATCGATATTGAAGATGTTAATGCAGCAACTGATAATAATGAAAAGAATAGGATTCCAAAGAAATATCCCCCTGGCATTTGCTGAAATACATTTGGTAATGTTATAAACACTAAGCCAGGTCCTGCTGAAGGCTCTACACCAAATGCGAATACAGCAGGAAAAATTGCTACACCGGCAAGTAAAGCTATAGCTGTATCAGCGATAGTAACCTGTAATGCTGTTATGCCTAAATTCTCTTTTTTATTAATATAAGATGCATAGGTTATCATAGTACCCATACCAAGACTTAAAGAAAAGAATGCATGCCCTAATGCAGATAAGACTGCTTCTACTGATAACTTTGAAAAATCTGGCTTAAATAAAAAATTTAAGCCCTTAGAAGCTCCTGGTAGAGTTATTGCACGAATATCTAAAATAAGTAAGATTACCAATAATATTGGCATTAAAATTTTTGCATACTTTTCAATTCCATCTTTTATACCTGCTACTACTATAAAACCTGTTAAAATCATAAATAATATTTGCCAAGCAATAGGTGTCCAAGTAGATGATACTAATCCTCCAAAAACACCTCCTATTTCATCTGGGGAGAGTCCTGCAAAGGTATTAGTTAATGATTTAATTACATAATCTAAAGTCCAACCTGCAACGACTCCATAAAAAGAGAGAATCATAAATGCGGATGCTATTCCCATTGTTCCTGATAAATACCATTTAGAATCCCCTGCTAGAGCTTTAAAAGAGCCTATTGCATTTTTCTGACCTCTCCTACCTATAATAAATTCAGCTAACATTACAGGTAAACCTATTAAGGCTATACAAATTAAATATACAACTAAAAAGGCTCCTCCACCAAAAACTCCAGTTATATATGGGAACTTCCATATATTACCTAAGCCTATAGCAGAACCTGCAGCTGCTGCGATAATACCTAACTTTGTACCAAAACTATCTCTTGGTTGTTGATTATTAGCCATAATAAACTCCTTTCTTTAATTTTTAAATAGATATATCTCACATTTATTATGACTAAATAAATTAATTATTATTCAATATAAACAAAGAAAAAGGTGATTAAAAATCACCTTTTTCTTTATTCGTTCCATAAACTAGCAGCTGTTTCAGCCCATTTTTTTGAAATGTCTTGACATTTATCAGTTAAATTTTTTACTGACTCTTTATCAATTGGTTGTGTAGAGTGTGCTTTAGAATTTTCAACCATTTTTTTAAGCTTTTCTGGATTATCTAATAATGGACATGGTCTTAAAAGATTATTATTAAAGGGTTGTTCTTTTTTATATTCTTTAAATATTGGAGATTTTAAAGCATCTAATACTGATGTATGATTAATATTCACATTTGAATAATGAATAAACGCACAAGGTTCAACATCTCCATTAGCATTTATATGAAAATAATTTTTACCCCCTGCAATACAACCATCTACATACTCTCCATCATTCCAAAAATCTAATACAAATATAGGTTTCTCATCTCTAATTTCTCTTACCCTCTTATACATATACTTTCTTTGTTTTGGACTTGCTAACAAGTCTAAATTAGCATCCTTACCTATCGGTATATAGGTAAAATACCATCCAAACATACACCCTTTTTCAATTAGAAAATCTATATATTCATCTGACCCTACATTATCTGTATTGTATTTATGATAACAAGTTGAAAAGCCAAAAATAACTCCTTCTTTCTTTAAAATATCCATTGCTTTTAATACTTTTTTATAAGTACCTTTTCCTCTTCTCATATCTGTTTCATTTTCAAAACCTTCAACACTAATTGCTAAAGTAAAATTACCTGCTTTCGATAATTCTTTTGCAAATTCTTTATCCACTAAAGTAGCATTAGTAAAAGCAAGGAACATACAATCTTCATGTTTTTTAGCTAATCTAATTAAATCATCTTTTCTTACTAAAGGTTCTCCTCCTGAAAATATATACATATATGTTCCTAATTCCTTACCTTCTTTAATAATCCTATCCATAGTTTTAAAAGTTAAAGAATTTGTCTTATCATATTCAGCTGCCCAACAACCCTTACAATTTAAATTACAAGCAGTAGTAGGATCCATTAATATAGCCCAAGGTATGTTACAGTTGTGTTTCTTTTGTAATTTTTCCTTCATTGGTATTCCCATAATAGCAGAGTTAATAAAAAAGTTTGTAATAAATTTCTTACTAACCTTAGGATCTAGCTCATTAAAATACCTTTGTATAAGCTTATTCCAGTTATTATCAGGATTTTTGCAAATTTTTCTAATTTTTTTGACACCTCTTTTATGGTCTTCTTTAGTTACTAACTTATCTGCCCAATCTAATATTTTAGAAGTGTTTTTTAATGGTTCTTTTTCAATATACTTAAGTCCTTCTTTTAAAACTACAGAACTTACTAATTGTTTAGCAGATCTCATTTCCATTCCCCCTTGCTAAGCTTGTCTTTTTATATAATATTATTTTTTATAGACAATTATGTCTATAAAAAATTAAAAAAATTTATTTTTTTAATCCTTCTATAAGTATGTTTATAGATTCTAAATAGCTCTCTTTATTAAAACTTTTTTCTATAGATGCTCTAAGTAACGAAGATTCTACTATTCCCCAAAGTACATATGCCATTGCATCTGTATCTACAGATTTAATCTCATTATTATTTATACCCTTTATTAATAGTTCCTTAAACATATCCTTAAGTTCAATCCCGTATTGATATATTTCCTCTGCTATAATATTATCTTCTCTTTTTAAAATTAACCAAAGATCTATTAGTATAATTAACATATTATTATCATCATTGTTATAATTTCTAGATATTAATTTATGTACTATACTTTTAATTTTAGTTATACTAGACAAATTTTTGTTTTCTTCAATAGAAACTAATTCATCTTTTACTAGTTTTATAGCATGTTTTATAACATAATGAAAAATTTCATCTTTATTTTTGAAATACTGATAAAGAGTTGTTCTACCCATACCACCTGCTTTTGCTACATCACCAAAACTTGTATTGTGATACCCATTATCTATAAAAATATTTAACGCATTATTAATAATATCTTTTTTCTTTTGTTCGTAGTTTACTATTTTAGGCAAATTACCCCTCCTTTTATCGACATATGTGTCAATTTTATTACATAATAATTTTACCACATTATTAAAAAAAGTCAAAATAAAAAACCTAATTAGAGTTTCCCCAAAATACAAATTTAAAATCGTCAAATCACGGTTAAACAAAGGCTTTATGCATTATTAACTGTTGTGATTGCTTGATTTTATACAAGGGCTTAGGCATGAAATTTTCTATACCAGACATTGCTTTTTTTAATATTGTATAAATACCATCAACTA
>VEND01000073.1 GCA_009711765.1 Bacillota bacterium
ATTAAGGTTCTGTCAAAGGACCTAAAAAGTATACTACCTGGATTTTGACAGGTTCTTATAATACTTATATAATTTTAAATCTTCCCAAAGCTCCCTGGGGATTCTATGCCCTTTTTTACGCTTAAACTTAAATAAAATTTGACTTTAGAGTACCAATTTTGCTAATCTTAAAATAAATACAATTTTAAAAATTATTTTTTGGTGTTTATTTACCATTTATTGGATGTTTTCATTCTTTATTTAACGGAATCTTTTATATTTTCTCTTAGTTTTTTTTAGTTTATTAACATAAAAAACCTCGCCCTTATATATAAGGACGAGGTGAATCTCCCCGCGGTACCACCTTAGTTTATTTTTGTATTTAAACAAAAACCACTCTAGATAAATTATCATTGCCTATAATGGGGCAAACCATTATCTTTTACTTAATTTCAAAGACACTGCTCAGGAGTGAGTAGCATTTTATTTCAGTATCGGTTTGCAGCGACCACCGACTCTCTGTAACTGTACTTTAAAATGCGCTCTCCTTCAACGCTTTAATTTTTGATTATAGATTTTAACAGTTTAAAGTATTCTTGTCAATAATATTTTTAAATATTTTGAATATTCTTAATTTTGTATATTTATACTTTCATCTATCGCTTTCATGTAAAATAAAAACTTCGTCCTATTAAATAAGGACGAAGTTTATTTTCTCCGCGGTACCACCTTAATAGTTTTTACTCATATGTAAAAACCTCTCTGTTATAACCATTACCTCTAATGGGGGCAAGCCATTGTCTTCTACTTTATTTCAAAGACACTGCTCAGGAGTGAGTAACATTTTACTACAGTATCGGTTTGCAGCGACCACCGACTCTCTGTAACTGCACTTGTAAAACGTGCTCTCCTTCAACGCTTTATTTTTTTAATTTGATATGATTCTAACAGATAAAAATTCTACTGTCAATACTTTTTTTCATATTTATTAAAAATGTGTAACAACTCAAAAAAGTTTTATAAATAAAACGTCGTTTGTATAAATATATTTTTGTGAATTTTCATAAAAACATTTGACATTTGTATTTATATTTTGTTAAAATACATCAAACTCTTTATTACAAAATCGACATAAAATATTTACATAGGATTTTAAAATTTTTTTCAAAAGGAGGATTTTATGAAGGTTACGGATGCTATTATTAAATGTTTAGAAAAAGAAAAAATCGATACAATCTTTGGTTATCCAGGTGGTGCAGTACTTCCGTTTTATGAATCTTTAAGAAATTCTGATATAAACCATATATTAGTACGTAATGAACAATCTGCTGCACACAGTGCTAGTGGATATGCAAGGGCAAGTGGCAAAGTAGGTGTTTGTATAGCTACTTCTGGTCCTGGGGCTACAAATTTAATTACTGGAATTGCTACAGCGTATATGGATTCTATACCTATTGTCATACTTACAGGACAAGTTAATTCAACATCAATTGGTAAAGATGTATTTCAAGAGGCAGATATTCTAGGAGCAACAGAACCCTTTACTAAACATAATTATTTAGTGAAAAATTCTAAAGATATACCAAAAATTTTAAAAGAAGCATTCCATATAGCTTCAACTGGAAGACCAGGCCCTGTTTTAATAGATATACCCTTAGATATCCAGAAACAGGATATTAAATTTAAGTATCCTAAAGATGTTAATATAATTGGTTATAAACCTACTTACCAAGGTCATAAGGGACAAATTAAGAAAGCGTTATCTAAATTAAAAGAAAGTAAAAAACCTCTGATTTGTGTAGGTGGAGGTATAATTTGTGCTAAAGCTAGTAAAGAATTACAAAATTTTTCACAAAAGGCTAAAATACCTGTAGTGCATACATTAATGGGGATAGGTGCTTTAGCTACAAATTCGCCTTATTATGTTGGGATGGTCGGTTCCCATGGACATAATCATTCAAATAATGTAGTAATGGAAGCTGATTTATTAATGATCATTGGTGCTAGAGTAGCTGATAGAGCAACTGCTGGTTTTAATCTAATTGAGGAAAAAACTGCAATAATTCATATAGATATAGATCCTGCAGAAATAGGTAAAAATTTATCAACTACAATTCCTGTTGTAGGGGATGCAAAGAATATCTTAAAAGAATTAATAAAAGAGATAACCCCCTTAGATACTGATGAATGGATTGGTAAAATAAATACTTTAAAAGAAAAGAAGAATAAAGAGATTTCTTGTTTTAATAATTTTGTTAATCCTAAAAATGCTTTGAAATTATTATCTAAATTAACAAGTGAAAACACTATAATTACAGCAGATGTAGGCCAAAATCAAATATGGGCTGCTCGTAATTTTGAAATTAAAGAAAATAGAAAGTATTTAACTTCAGGTGGTTTAGGTACAATGGGATATAGTCTACCTGCAGCTATAGGTGCTAAATTAGCTTCACCACAGAAGAAAGTTATAAGTGTCATTGGTGATGGAGGTTTACAAATGCTATTAAGCGAATTAGGTACCTTATCTGAAAACAAATTAAATATAATTATATTATTATTTAATAATAATAGGCTAGGAATGGTAAAAGAACTTCAAGATTTTCATTACGGAAAAAATAAAAATTATGCAGTTAAATTTGAATTAAATCCTGACTTTGTTAAAATAGCTGAAGCTTATGGATTAGAAGCAAAAAAGATAAGTTCTGACAAAGATTTTGAAAAAGCTATTAAAAATTCTCTTAAAAATAATAGAGGATGTTTATTAGAATGTATAATAGAACCTAATTTTAATACTCTTTAGGAGGTGATTACTATCTCTAGATATGTATTATCAGTTCTAGTTGAAAACTATTCAGGAGTTTTAAGTAAAATAGCTGGATTATTTAGCCGTAGAGGTTATAATATAAACAGTTTATCTGTCGGTGAAACTGAAAACCCTAAAATATCTAGAATGACAATTACTGTAGATTGTGATATACACATATTAGAACAGATAGTTAAGCAATTGAATAAATTGATTAATGTAATTAAAGTTATTGAATTAAAACCTGAAAACTCAGTTTACAGAGAACTTGTATTAGTCAAATTAAAGGTAAATTTCATGCAAAGAGCTTCTATAAATGAAACAGTTAATATCTTTAGAGGGAAAATAATTGATATATCAAATAAAACTGTTACAATCGAGATAACAGGAGATACAGAAAAACTTTCTGCTTTTATAAATCTTATAGAACCCTATGGAATAATAGAATTAGTCCGAACAGGTTTTACAGGCCTTGAAAGAGGAGATAATAAAATAAAGTAATATTAATGTTTAGTGTTAATAATTATTATTTATCATTTGAAAGCTTCCAGATAAATAGTAAAATGAAAATTTAAAATATTTTAAATTAAAAATTCTTTTAATAAATGATTTTAAATTAATATATTATCTTAATCTATTAATTTTTTCAATAGCTTCTATAGTCCAAAACTTTATATCTCTGATATACCCAAATTTAAGTATAAGTATAATAACATAATTAACCAATAACACAAAGAACAAGTTGAGTACAAACTCAACTTGTTCTTTATGTTTTATTCATTTTCTAAGTAAGTAATATTATCTCCATGTGGTTTTTCAATTGATAATGCTCTTAATGAATCTTCATTTATAAATATTTCTGTTTTTTCTGGCAAACCTACAGACATTTTAGATATATCTTCCCCATTTAATACTTTAACAGCCATTTCCCCTGTTTTATATCCAAGTTTATAATAATCTATTCCTTGTGTAGCTAAAGCTCCTTTTTTCACTGATCCTTTTTCTGAAGCTATAATTGGAATATTTCCTTCTATTGTTTTTTGAACTATGATTGGCATTGATGATACAACTAATTGATCAGTAGGAGCATATAATACATCTACTTTTTTAGTTAAACTACCTATAGCTTGGCTAACTTCGTTAGTACTAGTAACTCCTGCTTCTATAACTTCATATCCTTGTTTTTTTGAGACTTCTTTTAATTGGTCAACTAATATTTCTGAATTTATTTCACTTGTATTATATAAAACACCTATTTTTTTAGCATCTGGCATCAAAAGCTTTATTAATTCTAATTGTTTTTCAACAGGAATATAATCTGAAGTACCTGTTACATTTGTATTAGGTTCTTTTAGAGACTTTACTAATCCAGCGGCAATAGGGTCTGTAACTGCACTAATCATAATAGGTATATCCTTAGTTGAGTTATAAGCACCTTGAGCTGATGGTGTTGAAATTGCAAATATCATATCTTTCTTTCTAGTTGTAAAATTTTTAGCTATTGTCTGAGTGTTTTTTATATCCCCTTGGGCATTCTGATAATCAATTTCTACATTTTCTCCATCTATATATCCATTATCCTCAAGAGCCTTTATAAAACCTTCTCTATTTTTATCTAAAACTTCAAACTCCACAATTTGTGATATACCTATTTTTATTTTTTCATCTGTATTATTCTTATTAGCGCATCCTGTTAAAACTGTGACCCCTATTAAAATCATTACTAATACTTTTTTTATTAACTTTCCTTTTTCCATCTTAATTCCTCCTTTGTTTTATACAGCATATTCAAATTTTTTCAATATATTTTCAATAGTTATTTCTTTTTTTTCCTTTCTATTAGCATCTAAGATGATTTTTCCTTTGTGTAGCATTATAAGTCTATTTCCATAGTTAAGGGCATGCCTTAAATTATGGGTTACCATTAAAGTTGTAATTTCTTTTTTCTTTACAATATCTTTAGTTAATTCCATAATTTCATTAGATGTTTTTGGGTCTAAAGCTGCAGTATGTTCATCTAAAAGTAATACTTCAGGTTCTGATACTGTTGCCATTACAAGGGATAAAGCTTGCCTTTGTCCTCCAGATAAATACTTTACTTTTACATCTAAATATTTATTTAAATCTAAAGAAATATTCTTAAGTAGATCTTCTAATGTTTCCTTTTTGTGTCGCAAACAACCTTTAAGGTTTAATAATTTATTTTTATTTAAAGCTAATGATAAATTTTCCCTAACAGTCATTGTAGGACAAGTTCCAAGGGATGGATTTTGAAAAACCCTACTTATAATCTGAGTCCTTTTATGTTCAGGTAATGACGTCAACTTCTTATTGCCTAATAAAACTTCTCCTTTACTTTCTTTTAAAACTCCTGAAATAATATTAAGCAAAGTAGATTTACCAGTACCATTACTTCCTATAATACTAACAAAATCCCCCTTTTTTATATCCAAAGATAAATTATTAAATAATTTATTTTCACCCCCATAGGGATTATAAAAACTTTTAGATATACTTTTAATTTTCAACATTTTTTTCACCTCCTTATAATGACACTTGTCTACTAGTTATTTGTGATTTAAATTTATCTATAGTAAAAAATAAGATAATAACAAACGAAGTAATAAACTTAATATCAGTAGCCTTTAATCCTAGATTAAAAGCTAATAATATAACTATTTGATACAAAATTGTCCCAATTATAATAACACTTGTTTCTTTTAAAAAATTAATCCTTTCAAATAATGATTTTCCTATAACTATAGAGGCAATCCCCAATATAAGACTTCCTATGCCCATAGATACATCTGAAAACCCTTGATATTGTGCCATTATATTTCCTGAAAAACAAACCAAACCATTCGATAGCATTAACCCTAATATTTTAATTTTACCAATTTCTATACCTAAAGACTTCACCATTTGTGGATTATCTCCCACAGCCTTTAATGTATATCCTATACCTGTTTGAAAAAATTTATCTATTAATATTTTCATTATTAAAATAATACTAATTGAAATTATTAATGGAGATATATCTATTTTGAATAGATGTTTTTCATTAAATAAAGGAATATTAGCCCTCCCCATGATTCTTAAATTAATTGAATATAAAGCTAACATTACTAATATCCCAGAAAGTAAGTTTGAAACCTTTAACTTAACATGTAAGATTCCTGTAAATAAACCTGCTAGCATTCCTGCTATTAATGAAAATAAAGACCCCACCACTGGTGAAATTCCATATTTTAGTGAAATTGCTATAACAGCTCCTCCTAAAGCAAAACTACCATCCACTGATAAATCAGGAAAATCTAAAATCCTATAACTAATATAAATCCCTAATACCATTATTCCTAAAATTAAACTTTGTGTAATTACTCCTTCTAATACTTCCATTTTCAATTCTCCCCTCTAGTTTACTTTATTGTTTTAATGTTTTAAATAAATAAAGCCGCATGTTTTACCATGCGGACAATTTAAAAAGGCCACATAGAATTAATCTATATGGCCTCTTTCAAATACTTTATATAAATATGAAAACTTCTATATTATAGCCACATAGATATAAACCCTAAAATTTTTTTGAATCTTAGGGTTTATATCTATGTCAGTTACTAGTGTTTAAACATAGCTACAAACCCTATCTAAATTGGCTACTAAAAAAGAATTGTACTTGTCTGTTATCTAAAGTTTTCATATATATCTCTCCTCAAATTTGTTAATACCGATTATATTTAACTTTTAACACTAAGTCAATAGAAATCTTTAAATTTTAAATCTTTAGTGAATCTTATCGAAGTTTTACAAAATATTTTTAAGGAAAATTAGATAATATGATTTTTAATAATTTTTTAACAAACTTCTTTCAAAATTTTATTTTTTAATGTATCATAATATTAGTGGTGTAGTGGTATCACTATCTAACTTAAATAGTAAACATAAACCTATAATCTAAGCAATAATTTAATTTAATTTAAACTAACAAGGAGTGTTACATATGTTAATTGTAGAAAATAATAGTACAAATCCATATTTTAATGTAGCTTCAGAAGAATATTTGTTAAAAAATATACATAATGATTGCTTCATGCTTTGGAGAAGTAACCCTTCAATTTTAGTAGGGAAACATCAAAATACCCTTTCTGAAATTAATATGGAATATATTAAAAATAATAAAATCCCTGTAATAAGAAGACTCTCTGGAGGAGGTACTGTCTTTAATGACTTAGGAAATATTAATTTCACATTTATTGTTAAAAATAAAGATAATTTTTATGATTTTAAATACTTTGCAAATCCTATTATTGAAGTTTTAAATAACATTGGCATAAATGCTTACTTTTCAGGAAGAAATGACATGGTAATTAATGAAAAGAAGTTTTCAGGCAATGCACAGTATAAGTATAAAAATAAAATATTGCATCATGGGACATTATTATTTAATTCAAATATGAATGCTTTATCAGCTGCCATTAAATCTAGACCTGAAAAATTCAAAGGTAAAAGTATTAAGTCAGTTTCAAGTCGAGTTACAAACATAAGTGAACATTTAAAAACTTCTATATCTATTTTAGATTTTAAAAAGCTTATAGTCAATTATATTTTTAATAAATATCCTAATGTAAATACATATCATTTTAACGAACAAGACAAAAAAGATATAAAAAATTTAGTGAAAAATAAATATTCAACTTGGGAATATAATTTTGGTAATTCTCCTAAATACTCTTTTAACACTGAAATAAAATATCCCAGTGGATTAGTACAAGCTTGTTTTAATGTGAAAAATGGAACTATGAAAAACGTTAGATTCTATGGAGATTTCTTTAGTAGAGAAGATGTATGTGTCATAGAGAATTCATTAGAAGGTATTCCACATTCTGAAGAATCCATAAGAAAAAAATTATCAATATTTAAATTAGAAAACTATTTTCATAATTTAAATATTGATAACATAATAAAATTATTTTTTGATTAGGAGGAGATTAACTTGAAAAGAAAACCCAATTGGTTAAAAATTGATATCAAGAGCAAGAAAGAATTAAATGAAGTAAATAAGATTATAAATTTAACTGGCTTAAATACAGTGTGTAAAGAAGCTAATTGTCCAAATCAAATGGAGTGCTTTAGTAAAAAAACAGCTACATTTATGATTTTAGGTAGTATATGTTCAAGAAATTGTAAATTTTGTAATGTTAAAAAAGGTCAATGTGAAAATATAGACTTAGAAGAACCAAAAAAGGTAGCGGATGCCATTGTAAATCTTGGACTTAAACATGCAGTAATTACA
Source organism: Bacillota bacterium (assembly GCA_009711765.1). Classification (GTDB taxonomy): domain Bacteria; phylum Bacillota; class Clostridia; order Tissierellales; family MES13; genus MES13. Next base: position 8,076 of record VEND01000073.1, read on the forward strand.
TCTGTAACAAGGGACGATTTAGCAGATGGTGGATCAGAACATTTCGCTAAAGTTATAAAAGAAATTAAAAAACGTGATAAAAGCATTATAGTAGAAATCTTAATCCCTGATTTTAAAGGTAATATCAAGGCTTTAAATACAGTAGTTAATGCAAAACCAGATATAATTAATCATAATATAGAAACCGTAAGAAGATTGTATCCAGATGTTAGACCGATGGCAAAATATAAAAGATCACTTAATTTATTAGCTAACGTAAAATCTATGGACCCTAATATATTTACAAAATCAGGTCTTATGGTTGGTCTTGGCGAGAAAAAAGATGAAGTAATTAAACTTTTTAAAGACTTAAAAAAATATAACTGTGACTTATTAACTATAGGTCAATATTTAGCCCCTTCAAATAAACATTACCCTGTTTTTGAATATATACATCCGGATATATTTAAGGAATATAAAGAGAAAGCTATAAACTTAGGATTTAAGTCAGTTGCTTCAGGTCCTTTTATTAGAAGTTCTTATAATGCTTCAGATATGATTTAGATACTAAAAAAAGCGGTACTGTTCTAAATAATCTTTATAAAGGAAATTAAAGCAGTATCGCTATATTATCTAAAATTATAGTAAAAATAAAAGTCTGGATATTATCCAGACTTTATGATAAGTGTTGCTTTACAATTTTATTAACTAAACCTCCATCTGCTTTACCTTTAACTTTAGGCATTACAGCTGACATTACCTTACCCATATCCTTCATAGTATTCGCTCCAAGTTCATCTATTAAAGCTTTTACTATTTCTTCTATTTCTTCTTCGGATAATTGAGCCGGCATGTATTCCATAAGAATATCGATTTCCTTTTGTGTTCTATCAACAAGATCTTCTCTATTTCCTTTTTCAAATCCTTCTATGGAGTCTTTCTTTTGTTTTACTTGCTTAGATATTATTTGTATAACATCTTCATCCTCTAATTCTACTTTTTCATCTACCTCTTTTTGCTTAATGGCAGCTCTTACCATAGTAATAGTATCTTTCCTAAGCTTGTTTTTACTCTTCATAGAAGTCTTTAAATCATCCATAAGTCTTGCCTTCAGTGACATATAATTCACCTCTATCTTCTTCTCTTATTTTTTCTTTTAGCTGCTTCAGCTTTCTTTTTACGCTTTACACTAGGTTTTTCGTAATGCTTTCTCTTTCTAGCTTCAGTTATTACACCACTTCTTGAACACTGTCTTTTAAATCTTCTAAGAGCATTCTCTAGTGATTCACTATCTCCTACTTTTATTTCCGCCATTCGATTTCCCTCCCCTCTACTACCATCACTGTATATACAGTTATGTAGAATTAGGCACTAAAATATTATACCTTAAAATGCTATTATTTACAACCATGGTTTTAGCCGGGAGGCCAAGTTAAGTTTCTACCTCCTATTATATGGTAATGTATATGATCTACAGTTTGACCACCTTCTTTACCACAATTACTAACAATCCTATAACCTTTATCAGCTATGTTACTTTCCTTAGCTAACTTTTTAATAACAAGGTGAATGTGCCCTATTAATTGTTTGTGATCTTCATGTATTTCATTTAATGATTCTATATGTTCTTTAGGAATAACTAATATATGTGTAGGTGCCTGGGGTTCAATATCATTAAAAGCAACTACTAAATCATCTTCATATACAATATCTGCTGGTATTTCTTTATCCACTATTTTACAAAATATACAATCAGACATTTAATTCACCTCCTTATAAATGATTACAATCCACTATTTTCTATATTCTATATATAACTTTAAATTCCTTTAACAACTTGATATTTCACCTAATAAATTTTCTCCTACAATATCCTTTATTTTAACTTTAATAACTTTGCCTTCTAGTGATGAATTTCTTTTTACCATAGTCCTAATATAGTTATTTGTATATCCTTCTGTATAACTATTATTTTCTTCTTCAAATAATACATCCATTTCCTTATTTATAAACTTTTTATTAAAATCCTTAGTTAAACTTTTAGCTAACTCAATCATGATATTACTTCTCTTTGATTTGATATTTCCATTAATCTGATTTTTATATTTAGCTGCAGGTGTTCCTTTCTTAGGTGAATATTTAAAAACATGTACCTTCGAAAAACCTATTTCTTTAACAAAATTATACGTCTCTTTAAATTCTTCATCTGTTTCACCAGGAAAACCCACAATTACATCAGTAGTTATTCCAGCATTTGGCATGTGCTTTCTTATAATCTTTACTATATTTTTGAATTCACTAGTAGTATATTTTCTATTCATTCTTTTTAGTACATTATCACTTCCACTTTGTAATGATAAATGAAAATGATTACATACTTTAGGCAATTTAAGTAACTTTTTCATAAACTCATCATCAATTAATGTAGGTTCAATAGAACTTAACCTTATCCTTTCAATCCCTTCAATGTTATGAACGCTTTCTAAGACATCCATAAGGCCTATATCACCTATATCTTTACCATATGATGCTACATGTATCCCTGTTAATACAATCTCTTTAAATCCCGATTTAGTAAGCTTTTTTACTTCTTTTATAATATTATCTAAACCTCTACTTCTAATAGGTCCTCTAGCATAAGGAATTATACAATATGAGCAAAATTGATTACACCCTTCTTGTATCTTAAGAAAAGCTCTTGTCTTACCCTTTATATTATCTATAGCTAGTTCTTCAAACTCACTAACTTTCATTATATCTTCTACTATATTTATTCTTTCATTTTTCTTTTTTGCTCTTTTACATAACTCTACAATCTTATTTCTATTCTTTGTACCTACTATTATATCCACTTCTTTAATATCTAAGACTTCATTAGGTAAAACTTGTGAATAGCATCCTACAACAGCTATAACTGAATTTTTATTTCTCTTTTTAGACCTTCTAATAAATTGTCTTGATTTCCTTTCAGCTGCATTAGTTACACTACAAGTATTAATTACATATACATCTGCTATTTCAGAGGGAGGCACTACTTTATATCCTTCTCTTTTAAACAATTCCAACATAGCTTCAGTTTCATATTGATTAACTTTACAACCTAAAGTATAAAAAGCCACCCTTTTCATTAAATCACTCCTAAATCTCCAAGTTCATACATAACTACCGCTAACGTTGCAAATCCAGCTGTCTCAGTTCTTAAAATTCTAGGACCTAGTGTGATAATATTTGAGTTAATTTCTTGTAATTTTTCTATCTCCTCTTCTTCAAATCCACCCTCTGGTCCTATTATTATATTAATTTTATTACCTTCAATGTTTTTAAGAACCCTTTTTATCCCTATGTTATTTTCATTTTCATAAGGCACCAAAATATCTTCTTCCTTCGATAATATATTTATCATATCTTTAAAATTAATTATACCTTCTACCTTAGGAATAAACCCACGTTTACTTTGCTTAGCAGCCTCAGTGGCAATTTTCTCCCATCTGGTTATTTTCTTTTTCTCTTTCTTTTTGTTATTTATTTTAACTACAGTTCTCTTAGTCATTACTGGTATTATCTTAGAGACCCCTAATTCAGTTGTCTTTTGTATAATTAAATCCATTTTTGATGATTTAGGCATGCCTTGATAAAGAACAATTTCTAACGGGGTCTTTACTGTGTCATACTTTTTTATTATATTACATCTGATATCTTTTTTACTTATTTCTGATATTTTTACTAAATAGTCACTACCCTCTCCATCACAAACATTTATTTTATCATCAATATTTAAACGTAAAACATTTTTAATATGTTTTACATCTTCGCCTTCAACTACTAATAAATCGCCCTTAATATTCTCTTTATTTATAAAAAATCTATGCATTATCCATACCTTCTTTTATTTTAGATACTATACAAGACCATTCTCCCATTTTAATAACATCAAGGATTTCTAAACCATTTTCAGTTAAAGCTTCTTTAACTTCATCTATCTTATCTAATATTATACCAGAAGCTATAAATACACCATCATCCTCTAAGAATGTTTTTATATCTTTACTTAGCTGAATAATGACTTCAGCTATTATATTTGCAACTATAACATTTGCTTTTCCATCGACTACATCTAATAGGTTACCATGTTTAACTTGTACAGTATTTGCAACTCCATTTTTTCTAATATTTTCTCTAGAAACTCGAACAGAGTCCTCATCTAAATCTATTGCTGTTGTATTAACTGCACCTAATTTTGCACTTGCTATAGATAATATACCTGTTCCACATCCAATATCAAATACAGTATCAAACTTATGTATATACTTTTCTAATTGTCTTATACACATCATTGTTGTCTCATGGGTCCCTGTGCCAAAAGCCATGCCCGGATCTAACTCTATTATAAGCTCACCTTCACCTTTAGTATAATCTTCCCATGATGGCTTTATTATTATTTTTTCCCCAACCTTCTTAGGTTTATAATATTTTCTCCATATTTTACCCCAGTCTTGTTGTATTATCTCAGAAGTGGTAACTTCACCAAGTCCTTTATCAAGACTATATTGTGGGATTTTTTCTATGTTCTGTTTTATAAGTTCTATTTTGTCAAGTAAATCTTCACTCTCTTGGAAGTATCCCTTAACAATAACTCCTTCATAATATTGGTCCAGTAAGTCATGATCAATGTAGTCCCAATTCTTTTCATCATTATCTTCTTTCATTATGATATCTTTAGGATCTTCTATTACAATACCTTCAACCCCTACATCATAAAGTATATTTGAAACAGCCTCTACTGCTTCAGTTGTCGTCTTAATCTGGACCTCAAACCACTTCATACACTTCACACCCTTTATTAATATTTGCTTATCTATACTCATTTAACTATTATACCCTATTGAATAATAAAAAACCAGTGATTCCTTATACTACATAGTGTAAATAATAAAAATAATCATCCCTAAAGGAATGATTATTTTTACTTTTAACTACCAAATGCTTCTTTAACTTTATCGAAAAAACCTTTTTTCTGTTCGTGGACTGTTTCTCCTGTTTCTTTAGCAAATTTTCTTAATATATCCTTTTGTTTCTCATCTAATCCAGTAGGTACATCTATAACTACCTTTACATATTGATCTCCTCTGCCATACCCTCGAACACTTGGTATGCCTTTATTTTTAAGTCTGAATACTGTTCCAGTCTGGGTACCTTCAGGTATTTTATATTTTACTTTTCCATCTAAAGTAGGTACTTCAACTTCATCTCCAAGGGTAGCCTGAACAAAAGTAATAGGGAATTCGCATATTACATCATTACCCTCTCTTTGAAATATCTTATGGGGTAAGACATTAATATAGAAATATAAATCCCCTCTAGGGCCACCTTTTTCACCAGGTTCTCCTTCTCCTCTTAATGGGATTACAGAACCAGTATCTACACCTGCAGGTATTTTTACATTAATTTTTTTAGTTCTTTTTTCCTTACCAGTACCGCTACATTTAGTACACGGTTCTTCTATTTGTTCTCCTGTTCCATTACATGCATCACAGGTTTTAACATTAACAAATTGTCCAAATGGAGTGTTTTGTGCATACTTCACTTCGCCAGTACCACTACATTTTGAACAAGTTGTCTTTTTAGTTCCAGGTTTTGCACCAGTTCCATTACACTTAGTACAATTTTCTGTTCTCTTTATGCTTACTTCCTTTTCAGTTCCAAAGGCAGCTTCTTCGAATTTAACATTAAGCCTTACTTTAATATCAGAACCTCTTTTAGGACCATTTCTTCTAGCCCTAGAAGAAAATCCTCCACCAAATATATCACCAAATATGTCACCAAATATATCTTCAAACCCTCCAAAGCCTTGGCCACCAAAACCTTGACCTCCAAAACCTTGAGGATCTACACCATCATGACCAAATTGATCATATCTTTTTCTCTTTTCTGAATCACTTAAAATTTCATAGGCTTCACTAGCTTCTTTAAACTTCTTCTCTGCTTCTTTATTATCAGGATTTAGATCTGGATGGTATTTTTTAGCTAACTTTCTATAAGCACTTTTAATCTCCTTTTGGGAAGCATCTTTATTAACACCCAGTATTTCATAATAGTCTCTTTTACTCAATTTTTCACCACCCTTTTCAATCAATTATACTACATAAATCAAAGCTAAATCCAAGGATTTAGCTTTGACTTGCAGTTTATTTATTCTTCATCCTCATCTACAACTTCATAATCTGCATCTACAACATTATCATCTTCATTTTTAGTTTCTTGCTCTGCTCCTTGCTGTGCTGCTCCTTCTTGCTGTTGTTGAGCATCTTGATACATCTTTTGTGATATTTCATGGAATGAACTCTGAACTTCTTCTGTCTTATTTTTAATCTCTTCTATGTCATCGCCTTCTAATGCTTTTTTAAGTTCATCTAATTTACCTTCAACTTTAGATTTCTCTTCATCACTAATTTTATCTTTCATATCATCTAATACTTTTTCAGTTTGGTAAACCATAGAATCAGCATTATTTCTTACTTCAATAGCTTCTTTTTTCTTTTTATCTTCCTCAGCATGCTTTTCTGCTTCTTTTATCTTTTCTTCTATTTCATCCTCTGAAAGATTTGTTGAAGCTGTTATTGTAATATTTTGTTCTTTACCTGTTCCAAGATCTTTAGCTGATACATTAACTATACCATTTGCATCTATATCGAATGTAACTTCAATTTGAGGTACTCCTCTTGGTGCTGGTGGTATACCAGTTAATTGGAATCTACCTAAAGTAACATTGCCTTTAGCCATTTCTCTTTCACCTTGAAGTACATGTATATCCACTGCTGTTTGATTATCAGCCGCTGTAGAGAATGTTTGGCTTTTACTTGTTGGTATAGTAGTATTTCTCTCTATTAGTTTTGTAAATACTCCACCTAGTGTTTCAATTCCTAAAGATAATGGTGTAACATCTAATAATAATACATCTTTAACTTCTCCACTTAAAACTCCTGCTTGAATAGCTGCACCTAAAGCAACAACTTCATCAGGATTAACTCCTTTATGTGGATCTTTACCAATTAACTTTTTAACTTCTTCTTGTACTGCAGGTATTCTAGTTGAACCTCCAACTAATATAACCTTATCTATATCAGAAGGACTTAAATCCCCATCTTTTAAAGCTTTTTTAGTAGGTTCTAAAGTTCTTTGTATTAAGTCTGATGCTAATTCTTCAAATTTAGATCTCTTTATGTCCATATTTAAATGTTTAGGGCCTTCTTGAGTCGCTGTAACGAAAGGAAGGTTTACATTCGTTGTCATAGTACTAGATAATTCCTTTTTAGCCTTCTCAGCCGCTTCTTTTAATCTTTGTAAAGCCATATTATCTTTTCTTAAATCTACTCCATTTTCTTTCTTAAATTCTTCAGCAAGATAATCTATTATAACTTGGTCAAAGTCATCTCCACCAAGTTGGTTATCTCCATTAGTTGCTATAACTTCAAATACTCCATCTCCTAAATCTAATACAGAAACATCAAAAGTACCTCCACCAAGGTCAAATACCATTATTGTTTGATGTTCATCTTCTTTATCTAAACCATAAGCTAATGAAGCTGCTGTTGGCTCGTTTATAATTCTTTGTACCTTTAATCCTGCTATTTTTCCAGCGTCCTTAGTTGCTTGTCTTTGACTATCTGTAAAATATGCAGGTACAGTTATTACAGCATCTGTAACTTTTTCTCCTAAGTAATTTTCTGCATCTGTTTTTAACTTTTGTAAAATCATTGCTGATATGTCTTCAGGTGTGTGTGAATCATTATCAATCTTTTCTGTATGTTCAGAACCCATATGTCTTTTTATAGACTTTATTGTTCTATCTGGATTCGTGATTGCCTGTCTTTTAGCTGTTTCACCTACTAATCTTTCTCCGTCTTTAGTAAAAGCAACAACAGATGGTGTAGTTCTATTTCCCTCTGCATTGGCAATTACTGTAGGTTCTCCACCTTCCATAACTGCAACACATGAATTTGTAGTACCTAAATCAATTCCTATTACTTTTCCCATTTCTAATCCTCCTTATGTTTATAATAATTTTTTATTTTGAAACCTTAACCATACTAGGTCTTACAACTCTATCTTTTAACTTATATCCCTTTTGCAATACATCTGATACAATATCCTCTTCATATTCGTCTGACTCTTCATGCAATACTGCTTGATGTAAATTAGGATCAAATTCTTTACCTAAGGCTTCAATCTCTTCTAGCCCCTTTTTCTTTAGTATATCCATCATTTGCTTATATACCATTTCCATTCCTTCATAAAAACTCTTTTCTTTATCCTCTTTTGAAACTGTCGTAAATGCTCTCTCAAAGTTATCAATAACAGTAACAAATTCAGTCATTAGTTCTTGATTAGCATATGAGTAAATAGATTCTTTCTCTTTTTTTACTCTTCTTTTAAAATTATCAAAATCAGCTTGAAGTCTTGCATACCTATTTGTCAATTCATCAAATTCTTTTTTTAATTTTTCTTTTTCTTCATCAATATCTACTTCTACCTCATCTTGTTCTAAATTTTCTTCCTCATTATTAACTTCTTGATCAACTTCTTCATTTACTTCCTCTTGTACCTTTTCTTTCAATATCTTCACCTCTTCCATTCCATGATTTTGTTGCAATATATGGTAATACCTTAACAATAGGAAAGTGCAAGATAATTTATCCTACACTAATAATTTTATAATTCAAAATGTTTTTCTAAAATATCATTTAGATTTACAGCAATTGATTTTACCACTGGAATTACTTTAGCATAGGCCATCCTTGTAGGACCAATTACCCCTACCTTTCCAATGGTCTTTCCATTAAATCTATAGGTAGCAGTTATTAAACTACAATTTTTGATTTCTTCATAACAATTTTCTTTTCCTATGGTAATTTCTATGTCTTGATTTTTATTTCTTAAAAGCATATCTATAACATTCTCTTTATTTTCTAAAAAAGAAAGAAAAGATTTTGCTTTAGTTATATCATTATACTCAGGAAAATTAAATATATTAGTAACTCCATCAGAATATAAATCAATTTCTTCTAAATCATCTATAGATTTATTAATCATAGGCATTACATCTTTTATTACATCTCTTAGTTCGAATATTTCTTTTGTTAGATTTTTCTTTAATTCAATACCAAGTTCATCAATCCTATGACCCTTTAGTTTTTTAGTTAAAAAGTTTGAAATTAAATTCAACTGGCTATTAGAAATTTCTTTTTCTATGTTAAAAACTGTATTTTTTACGATACCAGAGTTTGTAACTAATACCATTAATAATTTAGTTTCATCGATTGGTACTAATTGTATATGTTTTAACCTACTTTCAATTAGCTGTGGTGCTATAGCTAAGGATGTATAATTTGTAAGTTTTGATAAAACCTTAGCACTGTTTTGTATCAACTCTTCTAGCTCATTAATACCATCAACTAAACTCGTTTTAATTTGTCTTTTTTGTACTAGTTTTATCCTCTTTTTGTTTACTAAACTATCAACATATAATCTATATGCTCTATCAGACGGCACTCTACCAGCTGAAGTATGTGGTTGAACTAAAAAGCCTAATTCTTCCAAATCAGACATTTCGTTTCTGATTGTAGCAGGACTGACTCCTAAATCATATTTTTTTGATATTGTTCTTGATCCAACGGGTTCTGCATTAGTAATATAATTATGAATTATAGCCTGTAATATTTTTAATTTACGACCATCTATTCCCACATAAACACCCCCATTGTTAGAACATCTTATTTTTATATTTATTAGCACTCTTTAGTATTGAGTGCTAATCTTCATGTTTTAAATTATCACTGAATGTTAATTTTGTCAACACCTTTTTTGAAAAAAATTTATGTTAATAATTCCATAAAAACTCTATTAGAGATATCTCTCCCTCTTTCTGTTAACTTTATTCTTTTATTAAAATTATTTAATAATCCTTCACTTTCAAATTTTTTAATTTGTGATTTATATATCTTTTCTATATTAACATTAAATCTATTATAAAAAATTCTTTTATCAATACCTTTATTTAACCTTAAACCTAAAATAACATACTCACTTATTTCCATATTCTTATCTATTTTTTCTGATTCAAAAATAGGTAATCTATTATCATCTATAGCCTTAAAATAATTAGTAAAATTTATTTCATTCCCCCATCTTTCACTAAATAAATTTGAGTGTGCTCCTAAACCCACTCCTAAATAGGGTTTTACTTTCCAATATAATAAATTATGTTTACATTTATAATTTTTTTTATGAAAATTCGAAATTTCATATTGATGAAAGTTTCTATTTTTTAATAACTCTATACCTTCATGATACATTTCTCTTTCTAAATCTTCACTTGGTAATGAAAATTTATCATCTTTATATTTATCAAAGAAAGGAGTGCCTTTCTCTAACTTTAAACTATAAAAAGAAATATGCTTAACATCAAGTTTTGTTACAAAATCAATAGTTTTCTTAACGTCATCTAAAGTTTGTTTAGGTAAATTAAACATAATATCTACATTAACATTATTAAATCCATATTTACTAATAAGTTTATAATTTTTTAAGAAAACTTCTTTTGTATGAGTTCTTCCTATTCTTTTTAAAATATTATTATCAGATGACTGTAAGCCTAAACTTATTCTATTTATATTACTTTTTTTATAAAGTTTAAGTTTGTCCTCATCTATAGTATTTGGATTTACTTCTATCGTGATTTCTTCTAAAAAAGTAGTATTAAATTCTTTATATACTTCTTCTAATATATTATAGATATATTTAGCATCTATTGATGAAGGAGTCCCCCCACCTATAAAAATAGTTTTTAATTTATAATTTTTTAATTTTTCTGATTGCATTTTAATTTCTTTTATTAAATAATCAACATATTTTTCTATAAAATCCCTTTTATTTGGATAAGAAATAAAATCACAATAATAACACTTACTTTCACAAAATGGAATGTGTATATATAATCCAAGCTCTTTCAAATTACTCACCCTAAATATTTATTTTGCTTTTATTATAAAAATGCACACATCTGTGTGCATTTTTATCTATTTATCTTCATCAAATTTAAGCACTGCTAAGAAAGCATCCTGTGGAACTTCCACATTTCCTACTTGTCTCATTCTCTTTTTACCCTCTTTTTGTTTTGCTAATAATTTTTTCTTTCTACTTATATCTCCACCATAGCATTTAGATAAAACATCTTTTCTAAGTGCCCTAATAGTTTCCCTTGCAATAATCTTTTTCTCTAAAGCTGCTTGAATAGGTATAGCAAACATCTGTCTTGGAATAACATCCTTTAATTTCTCTGCTATTAATCTTCCTCTTTCATAAGCCTTTTCTCTATGAACTATTATAGAAAAGGCATCTACAACTTCTTTGTTTATTAATATATCTAATTTTACAAGGTCTGATTGTTTATAGCCTTTTAATTCATAATCTAATGAAGCATAACCTCTAGTTCTAGATTTTAAGGTATCAAAGAAATCATATATAACTTCATTTAATGGTATGTCATAATAAAGTACTACCCTAGTCTCTTCTAAGTATTCCATATTTTTAAAAGTAGCTCTTCTTGATTCACACAACTCCATAATAGGCCCTACATAATCAGTTGGGCTCATAATAGAGGCTTCAACGATTGGTTCTTCCATATACTCAATCTCCTGTGTGTCTGGTAAATTAGTTGGGTTTTGTATTACAATATCTTCTCCATCGGTTTTCTTTACTTTATATATAACACTTGGTGCAGTTGTTACTATATTTAAATCAAATTCTCTTTCTAATCTCTCTTGCATAATTTCTAAATGTAATAAGCCTAAGAACCCGCATCTGAATCCAAAACCTAATGCAGCAGATGATTCAGGTTCAAAAACTAATGCTGCGTCATTTACCTGTAATTTTTCTAAAGCATCACGAACATTATTAAAATCTTCACCTTCTGCTGGATAAATTCCACAATAGACCATAGGCGTTACCTTTTTATAACCAGGTAAGGCTTTTTGTGTTGGATTTTCAGCATCTGTTATAGTATCTCCAACTCTTGCATCACTAACATTTTTAATACTAGCTGAAACATAACCAACATCACCTGCATTAAGTTGATCTACAGGAATCTGTTTAGGTGCAAATATTCCTACCTCTGTGACTTCAAATTTCTTTCCTGTATTCATCATCTTAATTTCCATTCCAGGTTTAATACAACCTTCCATAACTCTTATATCTGCAATAACTCCTTTATAAGTGTCATAGTAAGAGTCAAAAACTAATGCCTTTAAAGGATCATTATTTATACCCTCAGGTGCAGGTATTTTATTTGCTATACTCTCTAATACATCTTCTATATTTGTACCATCTTTGGCTGATATCATTGGTATGTCTTCACAGTCTAGTCCAATAACATCCTCGATTTCTTTTTTTACTTCTTTAGGTCGTGCACTGGGTAAATCTATCTTATTAATAACTGGAACAATTTCTAAGTCCTGCTCTAATGCTAAATATACATTTGCTAATGTTTGTGCTTCTATTCCCTGAGCTGCGTCTACTATTAATAATGCTCCTTCACAGGCAGCTAAACTTCTTGAAACTTCATAATTAAAATCTACATGCCCTGGAGTATCTATCAAGTTAAATATATATTCGGTATTATCCTTTGCTTTATATATTAATCTGGTAGTTTGTAACTTTATCGTTATTCCTCTTTCTCTTTCTAAATCCATATTATCAAGTATTTGTTCTTGCATCTCTCTTTGTGTTAATAATCCTGTCTTTTCTATCATCCTATCTGCTAAGGTAGACTTTCCATGGTCTATATGTGCAATAATACTAAAATTTCTAACCCTACTACGTCTTTCATCAATCTTCATAAGTATCCTCCTTAAAAACATAACTATATATCATTATATATTATTTGCTGTTGTTTATAAAGATTATTTAATTAATTTATTATACAATAAAAAAGACCGAACATCGGTCTAATTATTTAAAAGTACATTCATATCATCAATAATATGTGTAACTTTATCTTTTATTTTTGTAATAACTTCATTAATTTGCTTATTTATCTTAATTTGAGATATGTTGTATTTTTCTCCCATTAGTTCAATATCATGAAATCCATTTGTATAATTATAGTTAAAGATTACTTTGTTTTCAACTTCTGTTAAGAAATTGTAACAATCATTAACTATGTTTAATCCTCCAAATAATATTAAAAATATTGAAAACAATAGAAAGATTTTAATTTTTTTATTTTTTCTTTCTAACTTTCTTTTATAATATCTGTTTACTCTACTCTCCATAATAATCACCAATTATATTATAGACAGTTTAAATATATTTATTCATATAATAAACCAAATCTCGTATCGAAAGGAAACCACCTAATCCAAGCTTTTCCCTTTATTGAATCAATCTTCACAGATCCAAAGACTCTACTATCTTTACTAGCCATTCTATTTCTATTATCTCCTAAAACAAATACGTGACCTTTAGGTACTTTCAATTTAAGTTCACCATAGGTATATACATCTTCTTTTAGATACTCTTCATTTAAAATTTTACCATTTAAATATACTTTCCCATTCTTTATTTCTATTATATCTCCCTCTAAGGCTATTATACGCTTAATATAATCCTTATCCGGTACATCAGGTGCCTTTATAACTACTATATCTTTTCTTTTAGGCTCTTCTACTTTATAAACTATCTTATTTGTAAATAACCTATCTTTTTCATGTAAAGTAGGATACATAGAACTTCCTATTACATATGTTGTATTAATTAAAAAGGTTTTTATTAGTATTGCTATAACCACGGCTAATAAAATACTTTTAACCCATTCAAATAACTCAGTTTTAAATTTATCTTTATTTTGTGACATGTAAAAAACCTCCTAATAAATTACCAAATTAATTATAGCATTTTTTCCAATAAAAAAAAAGGAATTAATTACTTTTTAATTCCTTTAATAGCATTATCTAAAATTTCTGCTAAGTATTTTGCAGTTTCAACCGATTCATCTATCGTAGTCAAATTACTACCTACTTCAAATAATGTTGAGTAGTCGCTTAAAAATAAATTATATTTTCCATAGGGTTTAATTATAATTCCTTTACATAAACCTGGATACATTTGGTCTGAAACAGCTTTTATATACTTTGCAAACTTTAATACTTCTCCTTTATTGGGTGTATCATCCCCTATTACTAATCTAAAGGTCGCAACGCTTTTTCCATTTATTTGTATTTTCGATTCCTTCTTTGCCTTTTCTAAATATGATGAATTTAAAGGAATTCCATCTCTATGTATATCTATTAAAATCTTTAAATTTTTCTCATTCTTCATCTCTTTTCTAGCAGTTGATAATGATTTTACATAGGAATTTTTATATGATGGTAAATCATGATATATATCTACATGTTTAACCTTATGATTGTATTTATTTAATTCTTCCTTTAATACATCTCCTATTTTAATTACACTAAAATCTCTCTTTGTAGAATGATAATTATCCTTAGTAATAGGTAAATAAACTTCTGTAGCGTGGGTATGATAAATTAATATATAAGGTTTAGTATTATTAATCTCTAAAGGTTTAGGCATATTTATCTTGCTTTTTATCTTTTCTATATTTACATTTTTACTTATATTAGTATTTGATGATATATTAGGATCAACTATTACTATATCTTCAATAACTTCAACATCTTTATATTCTTCAACATCTTCTTTTGATTCATATTCATCAACTAATGGAGCAACAACTTCCTTAGTTTCTTTCTTTTTATCTATATTTACTTTAGTCTCTTCATCTTTTTTAGACTTTATAATGTTTAATATTGCTGGTAATTGAGACTTTAAATATGACTTAGGCTCTATATTTGATAATAAATTTTTAGATAAAACATTAATTATGTTTATATTATATAAACTACCTTTATTTTTCTCATAAGCTAATTCCATATAATTGTTACTTTTTAATATTACACTTAAAAAAAAATCCCCTTCAAATTGATCCTTATTAGTCATTTTTAATTCAGTAAATTTAACTTCTTTAAAATCTTTGTTAATATTATAAACACTAATAACTTCTTTATTAACCATCTTTTTTTCTGTATCTTTACTACCTATAACCTTAATTGCTATATTAAATCCCATAAATAAAATTATCAAACATAATAAAGCTATAATAATATTTAATATCCCCTTATCCTTTAATAATCTTAAAGACATGTCAAACACTCCCTGTCCGCTTTTAAAAATGTATCTTTAGATATTTATGGTCACTATATGAAATTATATTCTAAGTTCTTCTTTATTATGTATAATTTATTTTCTATGTCCATAAAAACCACCAACCAGTAAAGTGTTTTTAAAAAATTAAATATAATATAAAATAAAAGGACTGAAGTCTATAAAATACAGAATTCAATCCTTACATCCTAGGTATATCTATTTTTGATTTAAAACATTAATGCTTCTAATTTATATACTTATTTACATCTTTTAAATCTATTCCCGGATGCAGTGAGATATTTAATGCATTTGCTATAACTATAGAGATATCATTTATAACATCATCAACTTCTTTTGGAGTTACCATTACATTGCCGGTATAAGGCATTAAAACTTCCTTTATTAACTGATATTTATCTTCACTTTTCATCCCTTCTAACAATGAATAAAACTCACTTGAACCCTTTGCTTGCTTTTTCATTTCATCTGTAATTAAATCTATTGTATCATTCACCATAGTAGCTGCGTCTACTACAGTTGGGATTCCTATAGCAACAACAGGCACACCTAAGTATTCCTTATTTAGTCCTAGCCTCTTATTTCCAACACCAGCTCCTGGGTTTATTCCCGTATCTGAAATTTGTATAGTAGAACTTACCCTCTCCATCTTTCTAGAAGCTAATGCATCAACTGCTATAACTAAATCAGGTTTTGTTTTTTCTACTATACCCTTAATAATTTCCCCAGTTTCTATTCCAGTTATCCCCATAACCCCAGGTGAAATTGCAGAAACTTCAGCCATTGTTTCATCCTCAGTTTTTTTGTAAGCTTTAAATAGATGCCTAGTTACAAATACTTTGCCAACAACTTTTGGACCTAAAGCATCAGGAGTTACATTCCAATTTCCCAATCCAACAATTAAAGTCTTTGTGTTTTTATCTGAATTTATTAACATTTTTAGTTCCTTTGCTAAGGCTTGACTTATTTCATCTTTTAATTCTTGGTCTGCTTTTTTAAGCCCCGGAGACTCGATAGTAATATAACTTCCAATCTTTTTGCCCATAGTACTTTGACCTAATTCATTTAAAATCTTAACACGGGTTACACTATAATCGTTTTGTTCATCCTTTGTAACTTCAACACCTGGTATTTCTTGATTATTTTCTTCTTTATATAGCTCTCTTGCTTCTATAGCCAAATCAGTTCTCACTTGAAACATCACTATACCTCCTATTTATCATATAAATTTATAATAACTCTTAAATGCAATATTTATTCACTAACTTACTTTGTAGATAAATTAACATTGGTATAATTTTAAAAATTTTTGGTTATAAATCAAATAACATATTTTTCTTGCATTTTACCCATGTTCGTGGTAAAATACTTTAGGTAATTGCATTTTGAGGAGGTGAATCCATTGGCTAACATAAAATCAGCAAAAAAGAGAATTAAAGTTATTGAGACTAAAACTGCTGCTAATAAAAGCAGAAAATCTGAAATAAAAACTTATATAAGAAAATTCGAAGACGCGGTTAAAAATGAGAAGTTTGAAGATGCTAAAGAATTACTTAAGCTTGTAGAAAAGAAACTTGATAAAGCAGCTTCTAAGGGAAGTTTACACAAAAAGACTGCTGCTAGAAGAGTAAGTAGATTAGCAAAAAAAATAAAATAGTAAAAATAAACTTCGGGCAAAGGCCCGAAGTATTTTATTTTCCTGTAACTTCAATTATTAATTTTTCAACAGCAAGCTTATTATCAAGCTTTCCTGTTTTAATAGCCCGATCAGCCTCTAGACACTTCTTAAGACTTCTTTCAAGCTCTTTTAAACTTAAGTTTCTTCCTTGATTTAAAACCTTTCTAGCTACAAACCCAGGCACTTTCATTTTCTTTGAAATATTCTTTTGACTATAGCCTTTCTGTTCTAATAATTTACCCATAATTAATAATCTAAATTGTCTTATAATCATATACATAATTAATTGGACAGGCTCATTTTCTAAAAGCATTTCATTAAATACAGTTAGAGATGTCTCAGGATTTCTTTTTCCTAACCCATCTACTAACTTAAAAATATTATTTTGCAAAGATCTAATCAATATCTTATCTATAATATCTTTAGATACTTTTTCATTATTTCCTAAATAATTACTTATCTTTATTATTTCATTATCTAAATCATAAAGAGTTTTATTACTATTATTATCTAAATATCCTGTCACCTGCAAAAAGTAATTAATATCTTTTCTTGTGATATTTTTTTTATTATCTTTAAATTTTTTATCTATCCATTTAAATAACTCATCTTCCTTCATCTTATTAAACTCAATAATAGAACCATTTTTTTTGATTTCTTTATATAACTTCTTTCTTTTATCGATTTTTTCTGCCTTATTTATAAAAAGCAGACAAGTAGTCTCACTAGGATTTTTTATATAATTAATTAAATTTTCTTCATCTTCCTTATTACCTTTATTAGTAACTATAAATTCTAAATCTTCTACAATAACAACTTTTATATCATTCATAAATGGCAAAGTTTCACAGGCATTTACTATATCCTTTACAGCTATTTCTTTTCCATCTAAATATATATAGTTTAAAGATTGAAAGGATTCATTTATGTACTTTTTTTTCAATTTAGTAATTATCCAATCTTTTAAATAATTTTCATTTCCAAAACATAAGTATACATTTTCTAAATGATCTTTTTTAATATCTTCTAATATTTTTTTATAACTCATCATTTCACCTCTTATATTTACTTGTTATCTTTTCATTATACATATATTTTTTAAATAACACAAAGAAACAAAATATAAGTATAAAACTTAAAATTATATTAATTATATTATTAGATATAATATCCCTTAACAAAAGGGGGGCTTTTATATAATTAGATATAGTTAAATTTTCATTTATTTTTCCAGTAATCATTCCATCCTTATCAGTTCTATAAACCCTTATATTATTTTTATTTAATCTTTCTAAAATCTCCTTAGATGGATGACCATAATTATTCTTTCCCACTGAGATTATACCATAATCAGGTCTGAAACTTTCTATAAACCCTTTAGTAGTAGATGTATTACTACCATGATGTGCTATTTTTAATAAGTCAATTTTATAACTATTTTCATCTACAAGTATTTTCTCAATACTACCTTCAATGTCTCCTGTTAAAAGTATCTTTTTATCATTAGCCTCTAATAGTAATACTAGTGACATATCATTATCCTTATATGTTTTTATATTACTTAATGGATTTAAAACATTGAAATAAAATTTATTGTTAATATAAACTTTATCACCTTTATTTAAAAAGACTACTGGAATATTATATTTCTTTGCTTTTTTTAATAAATCTACATATAAAGAATTTTCATAATCTTCATAACTAATAAATATATTTTTAATCTTTACTTTCCCTAGTAATGATATAATGCCAGATAAATGATCAGCATCTAAATGGGTTATAAAAATCCCTTCTAATTTATTAGTTCTTGTTTTTAACAAATAAGGTAAAACAATTTTTTCCCCTACTTTATAGTTTTTAAATAAGCTCCCACCGCCATCAATTAAAAAAGCTTTATTATATCCTTTGATAACTATGCTATCCCCTTGACCTACATCTAAAAAATTCATTTCAATATCTTTATTATTAATTGATATAATAAATAATAAACCTATAGCAATACTAAAATATATAAAAAGAAATTTTTTTACACTTATAAATATATTCATATCTATAATATTAAAAATTATTATTACACTTAAATAATAAAAAAATATATCTTCAATAGATGGTGAATATATAGTAACATTTTTTATTGGAATATAATTAAAAACATATATGATATTACTTAATATATATAAAGACCCTTTCAATACGTAGGATAATAATATTACTAAATTAAAGTTCATATATGACAAAATAATAATTAAAAAGCTTAATACTACAACTAAAGATATAATGGGAATAACTATTATATTAACAAAAATACTTAATATAAATATTTCATTAAAATGAAACATCATAATAGGCATAAGTCCTATTTGTACAGATAATATAGGTGGAAGAATATTTTTATAAATAGGGATTTTCTCTTTAATAGGTTTATTAAGTAATATTAATGATAAAGTAGCTATAAAAGACAACTGAAACCCTATAGAAAATAACCATAATGGATTATATATTAAAAGGATAAGACAGCTAAAAAACAATCCATTTAAAGCATCATATCTACTATGAATTACTTTAGATAACATTAATATAGAAAACATAACTAAAGCTCTTAATACAGATGCAGGAAAGCCAATTATTAAACCATAAAACCATAGGATAATTAAGGTAATAATTATATTTATTTTATTTTTTATCCTTAATATTCTAAATAAAAAAAAGAATAAACCATAAATAATTCCAATATGTAATCCAGATACTGCTAAAACATGGGCAATTCCTAAACTTCTAAATTCTTTTAATTTACTAAGCTCTAAATAAGAACTATCCCCTAATATTATAGCTTTTATAATTGAACTAAATTTCTGATTTAATAAATTATCAAATAATTTAAAAGTTCTTTTTTTAAAGGAATATACAATTTTTTCTAAGTAATTTAATTTTCCTTCTTCTATTATTTTAACATTATAATTTTTTACATTCATTATTGTAAATATTTTTTTAGTATATAAAAATAATCTATAATTGAAAAGTCCAGGATTTGAATTTTTTTTAGGTACATTTATATATCCCTTTATAACCACCTCATCCCCTAATTTATAACCCTTTTCATTTAAACATATTAATAATACTTTTTCATTTATTTTATATTCTTTATTATTAAATATAACTTTACTAGCATTTAATACAAGCTTAGATGTATCGTTACCTTTTAAATTATTTTTAATAATTCCCTGTATAAGTACCTCTTGGTCTTTAAATTTATATAATTCACTCATATTTAAATTATAATTAACTACTATACCTGATAAAATGAACATCAAAAAAAGTATTAAAACATATCCACTTATTTTGGATATATTCAATACTAATTTAGATATAATTATTAAAATTACTATAGAGATTAAAATATAAAGAGTTAATAAATCTACCGTAATAGAATAAAAGGTATATACTCCTAATATAAAAATCATACATATTAAAACAAAGGGTCTTTTCATTTTCCTACCTCGTATTTTTATATAAGTATATCCTTAAATTTATTTTTATAAACAAAAAAAATTGGAGTCAATGACCCCAATTTTTTTATTAGTTAACTATAACTGTTCCATTTTCACCCTTTAAAGCTTCTTTAGCATTACTCAATGAAGCTATTAAAGCTTTCCTTCCAGGCTTAGATTCTGCAAATTTTATTGCTGCTTTTACCTTTGGTAACATACTACCTGGAGCAAAATGACCTTCTTCAATATACTTATAAGCTTCTTTTACAGTAATTTTATCTAAATCTTTTTGATTTTCTTTTCCAAAGTTTATAGACACCTTATCAACTGCTGTTAAAATCATTAATGTATCTACCTCTAAATCTTCAGCTAATCTCTCAGAAGCTAAATCTTTGTCTATAACAGCTGCTACTCCTTTAAGTGAATTATCTTTTTCTATGACAGGTATTCCACCGCCACCAACGGTAATAACAATATGTCCTGCATCAACTAAAGTTTTTACTGATTTTAACTCTACTATTCTCTCAGGCATAGGAGATGCTACAACTCTTCTATATCCTCTTCCTGAATCCTCTACAATATCATATCCCTTTTCTTCTTTAAGTTTTTTAGCCTCTTCTTCACTATAAAAAGGACCTATAGGTTTTGTAGGATTTTTAAAAGCCTGATCTTCTTTATCTACAACAACCTGTGTTACTAAAGTTGTCACTGGAGTATTTATATTTCTTTTATTTAATTCATCTCCAACTGCTTGTTGAATATGATATCCAATCATTCCTTGACTCATAGACCCGCATACATCAAAGGGCATAGCAGGTGTTACATGATTTGCTGTTTCATTTTGGATAACTATTCTACCAACTTGTGGTCCGTTACCATGGGCAATTACAACCTCATAACCATCTTCTATAAGGTCTACTAAATGTTTACTAGTTTCTCTTACAACTTCTAACTGTGCTTGTGCCGTAGCAGGCTTGCCTGATTTTTGTAATGCATTCCCTCCAAGAGCTACTACTATCTTTTTCATCTAAAGATCCCCCTTTTTACATATGCTTATAAAATTATTGAGCCGGCGATATTTCACCGGCATAATATTAATCTCCTAATGTTGCTACCATAACTGCTTTTATAGTATGCATTCTGTTTTCTGCTTCATCAAAAACTACTGAATGCTTACTTTCAAATACTTCATCAGTAACTTCCATTGATTCTAAATTAAATTTATCATACATTTTTTGTCCTACCTTTGTTTTAGTATCATGGAATGAAGGTAGGCAATGCATGAAAATCACTTCTTCATCAGCCATATTAATCATATCCATATTAACTTGATAAGGTTTTAGCATTTCGATTCTCTTTTCCCATACCTCATCAGCTTCACCCATTGATACCCAAACATCTGTATATATTACATCAACATCTTTAACTCCTTTTTCAACTGATTCTGTTAAAGTGATGTTTGCTTTAGTTTCTTTTGCTATCTCTTTAGCTTCTTTAACTAATTCATCCTCTGGGAATAATTCCTTAGGCGCAACTATTCTAAAGTCCATACCCATTTTTGCTGCACCAATCATTAATGAATTAGCCATATTATTTCTTCCATCACCTACATATGCAAATTTAGTACCTTTTAAATCTCCTTTATGTTCTTGAATAGTTAAAAAGTCAGCTAAAATTTGTGTTGGATGGAATTGGTCTGTTAATCCATTCCAAACTGGAACCCCTGAATATTTTGCTAAATCTTCTACAGTCTCCTGTGAGTATCCTCTGTATTCTATACCATCATACATTCTTCCTAATACCCTTGCTGTATCTGCTGCTGACTCTTTATGTCCCATCTGAGTACCAGTAGGTCCTAAGTAAGTTACACCTGCCCCTTGATCCATTCCTGCAACTTCAAATGCACATCTTGTTCTAGTTGAAGACTTTTCAAATATTAAAGCTATATTTTTTCCCTTCATTGTTTGTCTCTCAGTTCCTGCATACTTTGCTCTTTTTAAATCTCTTGATAAATCTAATAAAAATTGTATCTCCTTTGGAGTATAATTTTTAAGTGTTAAAAAACTTCTTCCTCTAAAATTTACTGGCATTGTAATTCCTCCCTTTAATTATTATAATTTTTTTCTTCTAAGTGGCATACTCATGCATCTAGGGCCGCCTCGCCCTCTTGATAATTCAGAACTTGGAATAATATGTGTTTTTATTCCATGTTCTTTAAGTAATTCATTTGTTACGTAGTTTCTTGAATAGACTACTACTTCTCCAGGTGCTATAGCTAAAGTATTAGACCCATCATTCCATTGTTCCCTAGGAGCATCTACTGGGTCTCCACCTGCACATCTTATTAATGTTACATCTTCTAAACCTAAATATTTCTTTAGTATTTCCTCTAAAGTTGCTTCCTCTTCTACTATATTAATATTATCATTATCTCCCTTTGAAATCGAATATAATTTTAAAGGACCCTCTATTTCAGGATGAATTGTAAATTTATCATAATCAACCATTGTAAAAACAGTATCTAAATGCATAAATGCTCTTTTTTTAGGAATGTCAAAGGCTAAAATCGTTTCAAAAGTTTGGCCATTTGAAAAAATATTTTTTGCAAATTTTTCTATAGCCCTTGCCTCAGTTCTTTCTGATATTCCTATTGCTATTACCTTATCACTAAGTACTAATTCATCTCCGCCTTCTAGGGATGTATTTTCATCTCTATTAAACCATATTGGAATCCTTTCATCTTTAAATTTCGGATGATAATCAAATATATATTTTGCAAATATTGTTTCTCTATTTCTTGTGCGAGTTTTCATATGATTTAAAGTAATCCCTGTACCTATAGTTGCAAATGGATCTCTTGTAAAATATAAGTTAGGCATAGGATCTAAGACAAAAGGATAATCAGTAGTTACCATATCTGTTAATGACTTTGACTTATAATTAGGTATCTCATTTTTTCTAACACCTGCCATTAACTTATCTATTAAATCTTGATTTTCAAACTCTTTAAAGTATTTTTTAAGCGCCTCTCTAGTACCTTGACCTGTAATATTAGCTTCATTTAAAAATTCTTCAATGAATTCTTCTCTTACCTCTATATCTTTTATAGCTTCTGAAGCTAATTTTTCAAGATACAAAACTTCAACTCCGTTATCTTTTAAGACCTTTGCAAATTCATCATGTTCCTTTCTTGCAACTTCTAAATAAGGTATATCATCAAACAAAAGTCTTTCCATTAATGCAGGAGTTAAATTTTCAACTTCTTTACCTGGTCTGTGCAATAATACTGTTTCTAATCTTCCTATTTCTGATGTCACTTCTAAACCACTATCCCCCAAGAATCTCCCTCCTTTATTTGTGATAATTATACATTAGTATTTTACTAACTACCTTCGTGGTAGTGTTCTGTAATTCTGATTATAGCTAATATAAATTATTGTGTCAAGAATGAAAAAATAAGTATTTATACGCTAATTGCATACATATACATTCTCAAATTGAGTATTATAATCCAAATTTTAGTGAAAGCTCTAAATTTAGTTTTTTCAATAAAAGCGTTTTCATATCAATTAAAAAATAATAATAATTTTCCATTATATTTATTCAATTCTATTAAAAAAAATTTATATATCAAAAAGATATATAAATAAAAAATTACCCTATATGTATATTCTCTCTTATTTTTTTCATATTCGGTCCAAATGTCTCATCAAGTTCTTTTTTAAATTTTTTATAAATTTCAGCTATATAAATATCATGACTTATAAAACTTTCAGCTAAAATCATAAATGCTTTATTTTGCGTCCATATTCCGTTAATTTCTCCAGGTTTCATTATACTAAATAAACATTCTTTCTCATCAGATATAATATTTAACCATCTTCCATGCTTTTCAGCACTTTCTTTAATACCATTTAATTCATGGTAATAAACTTTTCCTATTTCTTTATCAGTTTTTCCATAAAGTACAATGACTATGTAAACTCCTCTTTCATTAGCCTCTAAAATTTCATCGAAAAATTTATTATACTCATCTGTCCAAAGTTCTAAGTATAAACTTTCCTTAGCTTTATTTATCATATCTTTAATTTTACTATGTATTTGATGTTTACCTTTAAAATGCCACATATGTTCTATTGTAGGTTGTACTTCTAATTCTTTAAAATTATCCTTTATATATTTTATGGATTCATCTAAATCATTTTTGTATCTATCTAAGTACTCTTCTATTGATAAAGCAGTATATTTTACAGGTTTTTTGCCCTTTGCTATTGAAAGCCCCCTATTAACTAATTTTTTCATAGTCTCATAAATTTTTGATTGTGGTACTCCTGAAATTTTGCTAATTTCATAGGCAGTTACATTAGGATTTCTCAATAACGTAACATAAGCCTTAGCTTCATATTTATTAAAACCTATTCTTAATAATTCTTTTATTATTTTTTGTTCTTTATTCTCCCTCATTTTTTCCTCCTAAATTATATAAAGTAAGATTTCATCTCATGACTTAATTCTAATATAGAATCATATGTTAAACTAGCCTCTTTCATTATTTTATCAAGTCTATATTCAGGCCAAAAATGTGTTAATACTAATCTTTTTACATTAGCTTCTGTCGCTAGTTTACCAGCCTGTTTTGCCGATAGATGAGGGGTATCATCTGACCTATCCTTTTCTAATGTTCCTGCTTCACATAAAAATAAATCACTATTTTTTGCAAATTCAATTATATCATTATTATAAGAAGTATCACCGGAATAAACTAAAATTTTATTATCACTTTTTATTTTGACAGCATAAGTTGTAACTGGGTGTATCATCTTTTTAAAGCTTATCTCTAAATCATTTATTATTAAGTTCTTTGAATCATCTATTGAATTTATTTTAAAGGCATTATTATAATTCATTTTTTCTAAAAAAGCATTATCATCAGTAGGACAAAATATCGGTAAAGTAAACTTTGTTTTTTCATCATCATTTTTAAGACCTATTGCATATTTCATTATTAAAATATCACTAATATGGTCACTATGTAAATGACTTAATATTATAGCATCTAGATTCTTTAATTTAGTAAATTTAAATAATCTAGATAATACTCCATTACCACAATCAAGTAAAATCTTTGTATTTTTATATTCAATCAGATACCCTGAACAAGCACTTCCAGCTTTGGGATATGGACCATTATTTCCAAGTACTGTCAATTTCATTATATCACTCCTTTATTTAAAGTTTTCCCAAAACAACAAACTTTATTTTAACTTATAAAATAGTATAAAGAAAAAGCTCTTGACTGTAAAGCCAGAGCTTATAACCTTTTAGTTATTAAAATTTTTAAAGTATTTCGTTTTTCTTAAAGCTATAACAACAATAAAAGCTATTATTGCTCCACCAACGAATTGTAATAAGTTTGCAGGTATGCTGAATAATGGTACAACTATGTTTCCAAGTAGAAAACTCCCAGCAATATAATATCCTATCACCATCCATAAACCTGCCACTGTCATGCCCATTATACTACTTAAACTAAATGCTTCTTTATTACCTTTTCTAAGCAGTATATATACCAATATAGCCATTACTGGTATTAAGATAATACTTGCAAGCAATGAATTATTCACTAAACTAACTAGATTTGAAAGTTCTTTCGTACCCTTTAGACCCATATCAGTAATTAATTTATTGGCTAATTCAGAATTAGCTAAGTTTCCTAACTTTTCATTAAAAAAGTTTCTTATAGTAACTCCAAAAGCTAACCATATTCCAATAATTACTGTATTTATTATAGCTGTTATTGATTTGTTACTTTTTCTTAGATCATGGGATACAAAACCAACTAAAGCTCCCATTATGCCCTTTATAATTAAAGTTGGAATTGCCCATTGAGGATATCCATAAAGATCTGCTAAAGCAGAGCCTAATCCTCCTGCAATAGCGCCGTGTTTCCATCCAAATAAAATTGCTGTTACAAATATCATGCTATCACCTGTATGTATATACCCTTGAGTAAAAGGTACAGGTATACGGGGTATAATAGCAGTTGCAACAAATACTAAAGCTGTCATAAGTCCTCCATAAGTTAAGGATCTTATATCAAATTTTTTCATTATTTTTCCCCCTTAATCATAACTTTATCTCGGTACGCTTTTATTATAACATAATTGTATCGGTGCTTAAAGGGAAAACTTCAATTAATATATTCTCATTGTATGGGTTCAATACTTCTCTTTTTTTAGATGTTTTTCAATTTCATTTAATCTTTCTATCTCTTCTTTTGTAAATGCATCTTTATTTCCGTATCTATCTTTATTATAGTATTTGGTTAATATAGATAAATTATTATAAGTAAACTTATCCTTATAAAATTTTATTAGATATTCATTTGGTGTAAAAAACTTTTTATAATTATAGCCCTTATTAATCAAGTTATTAACTACTTGAATATAAACTACTCTTACCTTTGATAAATTTTCTTTACTTTCTTCTTTACTAAATATATTTGAAATTGTATTATAAACTTTCTTTAACGATTTTTTAAAATTCTTTTTAATATCCTCTTTATTATAGATATAGTCCTTTTGCTCATTAGCATTATCAGAAGTCTCTTTTATTCTTACAAGTATTTCCCTTGTAAGTTTCCACATAATATAAACAACTATACCTGTTATAATTAATATAAAGCCCCACTTAAACATAGCATTAATAATAGTTATAAATTTTTCAGGAGCTATTTGTTTTAAACTTTCAAATACTCCCTTATTTCCATTCCCATCTTTAATCTTTAATAAATCATTTTCTTCTAAATTAAATTTTGCAGTTCTTTTTTTAAGGAAAATAGCTATTTTATAGAATATGTAAACGAAGGGATATAATATCTTTACTAATATATTCCAAAATGTTTCAAATAAAATATTAAAATATTTAATCTTTAAAGTATTATTAAATATTAAAAAAAATAACACTAACACTCCTGTCGAGGAAAAAATATTGAATTTCATTAAATTTCTTTTCTTATTAATCATGTTTACTCTATTATTACTATATACATTGAGCAAATTAAGTCTAGTTAGATATAAAATAGAAATTAAAAAATATCCTATAAAATAAGTCTCTAAGTTATTCATAAACCACATAAAATTACCTAAACCTATAGTCATTATTACAAAGAATATAACACAAATACTAAATATAAACCTTTTAAAATAAATTTCGTATGTATCATTTCTTATAATAAAATTCATACCTTTAATCCAAATAACAGTATAATAAAAAAATAAAATGAAATTAATTGCTAAACTATCATAAATAAAACCTGCTGATAATCTAGATGCACCAATAGAAACTATAAGACCGGTTATCGGTAATACTTTTCTATTTATTTTTTCCTCGCCTTTTCTTACATAAAGATAACTTACGATATAACTTACACCGACTACTATTAAACTAAATTGAAACATATAATTTAATTCAAATTCATAATAAAAACTTCTTATTAAAACTGTTGCTATTAAAAATATACGTAATACATCAAAAAAAGCCCTTAATATAATTTCTGTACTTTTATCTAAAAAGTCATTCAATTGCTACACCTTCTTTTTGTTGATCTATATAATAATCATAATATATCTCTATATCTTTATTTAAAATATCTTCTTTAATAGTTTTACTTAGTAAAATTAGTTTTACGGTATAATAATTATTATCTAGATAATTTAATACATTGATTAATTCATTAGATAAATATGATGTAATTAATACAATTGTACTACTTTTTCCTAGGTATTTTGCTTTAACATTTAATATATCTTTCATAGGGTCTGATCTAAAATAAGAGACCTTTGCTAAAGCATCTAATATTAGTCCTCTCTGATTAACTACATTTTTAGGTTCTATGAAATCTATATAATTTTCACCATTGAATAGACAATTTGAAGTAAATCCTACTTTAACATTTTCATTTAAAGCTTTATTTAAAATCGCTGCTGAAATACTTACACCTTTTTCTATTTCCTTTTCTTTTATATCTTGCCAATGTATTTTACTAGTCTGTACATCGAGATATATCATTATTGAAGGATCTGCAGTATAATCAAATTTCTTTACATGTAATTTATTTAATTTAGCTGTTGATTTCCAATCAATTGAATTAAAACTATCATTATTTGTATATTCCCTAACTCCTAAAATTTCAATAGGATCTGGTATAATCCATCTTCTAACAGATATTTCTCCTTGAGGGTTGTTTTTAGGTAATATAAGCGTATTTAAAGGCTCAAATATAGGAAATACTGTTATATGTATAGGTTTTTTAAGATGAATTTCACCAAAGGATATCCCTAAATAATCCCCAAGGGTTAATTTCACTTTATAAAGACTATAATGTCCTCTTTTAGTAAAATAAAACTTATTATATCTTCTTACTCTTTGAAAGCTAAATAAAGAAGTTATTGCTTTATAGTCTTTACTTTTACTAAAGTGTTTATCAGAAACTATCTGATCTTTAAATTTAAGATATTTTGGTATATCATAATAAATTTCAATCCATGGTAATGGTAATAGCTTTTTATTTATTATTTCAGTAGTAATAGTTATTTCATCTTCGACAAAAACTTTTTCAATATCAACATATCTATCATATTCTACTTTTTTTATAGCCCATTTTTTCCATAGAAAAGATAAAAGGATTATTAAAATTATAATTATTAACATTGAAATTACAGAGTTCATATATCAATTAAACCTCTCTATTTTTTCTTCTACAGGAGTAGTAATATTAAAAAGAATCTGTTCTAAAATATCATCAACTGATTTTCCCTTCACTAACACATTACTATTTAACTTAATCCTGTGCCTAAGTATAGGTTTAACTAAATATTTTATATCATCAGGTATAACATAGTCTCTACCCTTTATGGCTGCATAAGCTTGAGAGCTTTTAAAAAGAGCTAAACTCCCCCTAGGACTTATGCCTAATTCAATATCCTTATGTTCCCTTGTTGATCTTGCAATATCAATTATATACCTTTTTATATCGTCATTAACATATACATTTTTAAAAGTCTTTCTTAGATTAATAATATCTTTAGTGCTTACTACTGGTTTAATTTGAGTAATTGGATTAATATCTTTAAATCTCTCTAAAATTTTTAATTCTTCTTCTAATTTAGGATATCCCATAGAAATTTTCATTAAAAATCTATCTAACTGCGCTTCAGGTAATGGAAAAGTTCCAGTGGTTTCCACCGGATTTTGTGTTGCTATTACAAAGAAAGGTTCTTCTAAAAAATGAGTAATTCCATCAACTGTTACTTGATGTTCTTGCATAACCTCTAATAAACTCGATTGAGTTCTAGGTGTTGCTCGATTAATTTCATCTGCTAATATTATCTGACTTATAATGGGTCCTTTTTTAAACTGAAACTGTCCACTCTTTTGATTATAATAATATATGCCAGTTAAATCAGAAGGCAATAAATCTGGAGTAAACTGTATTCTTTTAAAATTTGAATCTACTGATTTTGCTAAACTATTTGCTATCATTGTTTTTCCTAGTCCAGGAACGTCTTCTAAAAGTATATGACCTGAACATATTATAGAAACCATCATTAAATCAACAACTTCATCTTTTCCTACTATTACTTTCTGTATATTTTTCTTTATTTTTTCTGTAATAATATTAATATCACTTATCTCCATAGTAATCCCCCTTTTGAATTGTCTGAATATTATATACATTATATGATATCACCATTATTACCATTTTTTGTTACGTTCAACTTAATATTTATTTACATTTTTGTAATAAGTAAGAGTGATCATATTATGATCACTCTTACTTATCCACATCTTTATTTTTCATTTTTTTCATAAAACTTTGCACATGTTCCTCATTATATACATTCTTTGTACCACTATGAAAACCCACAGAAGAGGCCGCAAGAAAAACCCCTGTAATTATACCCTTTAAAATATTGTCTGGTGAATAATAACCTATTCCTATAGCTAAACCAAAAACTAATGAAATTAAAGGAGCAAATTTTTTAGAAAGGCCTAAATCTGTAACTACCTTTGTTAAAAAAATTATGAGGGGTATAACTGAAATATCATATATTTCGATATTCATAACCTTCCCTCCTTCTTAATATATAATATGATTTTATAAAGGAGGTAGTGTGATTTTTTTATTATTACTTTTATTTAGTTTCCTTAAAAGTCTTCTTTTTCTATATTTTAATTTTTCGATCTCTTCTTTTTTATATCCCATCGTTTTAAACTTATAAAAACTATTTATACCTTTTTCAGTAATTTCTAGAGCTTTTTTAAAATTTTTAATTTTATGTTCATAGTATTTAGCTAATTCTTCGTAGGGATAAAATTCAAAAGATATTTTATCTTTAATGAGATATTCCCATATTTTAGTTGCTTTTTTATAATTTTCATTTCTTTTATATATAAAAGATAGTTGTTTTAAACATTTGTTTTTTAAAAACTCACTATCACTTTTTTCTAAAACTTTCAAATAGCAATCTATTGATGTATCATATTCAAATATTTTTTCATGTATTTTCCCCAAAGAATATAAATCTTTTAAATTTTCTACGTTAACTGTAGGATTTTCATATAACTTATTGATTACTTTAAATAAAACCACCATAGATATTATATCAATCTTATTATGTTTTATAATCTTAACTATCTCTTTTTCATCTGAAGTCTTTAAATAATTAAAATATGCTTTAGGTATTAATTTTCCTTCAATATCATCTACTCTTTTAACATTTAGTATTTCTTTTTCTATATTATTAAGATTGCATTTAGTTAATCTTTCTTTAAATAATCTTCTAGTTGGATGTAATAAATCAATATTACACATATTTTTTAAATTGCTTTTAATATTCTTAAATATATATCTTCCATGTAATAATGGTATATCAAAGGATTTGCCATTGTATGTAACTAGATGAGTAAATTTTTTTAATATTTTTTCTATTTCATATAAAACAGATTTTTCTTCATTAAAATCCCTAATAAAATACTGTTTAATTAAAAACTTATCATCCTTAAAATAACCAACGCCTACTAAAAATGCTATAGTGCCTACTCCTGATGACAGTCCAGTGGTTTCTGTATCAATGTATAATATTTTTTTAATTTCTTCTAAAAAAACCCTTTCATTACATATTTTATTTATAGTTTTTTTATTAACTTTCATTGCATCTTTAATTTTTATTTTTCCATGTTTATAGTTAATATCATACTCATTTTCTATTAAAAAACAAGTGCCAAATTTATTTTTTATTTCTCTTCCCTTCAATAAATTATTTTGTTTTTTAGTATTTTTTGTTCCCACTTTCTTTTTTTGACCCCTAAGTTTTATTAATTTTTCTCTTAGATTCATTTTTAAATATCACCTCAAGGATATTAATAGCTTTCTGTTTACCATTTTCTCCAACTTCTTCAACAGGTCCTACACATGATGGGCATCCACTTATACATTTACAAGATTTTATTAAGTTATAAACATTAACTAATAGATCATAACTTAACTCATATAATTTTTCACTAAGCCCTATACCTCCTGGATATGTATCATAAATATATATAGTAGGAGCATTTGTAAAGGGTGATTTAACATGATATATCGAATTAATATCCCTAGGGTCACACATTAAATATATAGGTGTAATATTAACTAATACATTAGATATACCTAACATAGCATTTTTTAAATTTTCATTAGACATATTAATATTTTTAGGTATCTCAAACCAAAAAGCAGTAGTTTGAAGTTCCTGTTCAGGTAGATTAACTTTCCCCCAACCTATATTTTCATGGGTATGAAATTTTATTTTTTTATACATTGTTACTAATGCTCTTATAGAAACTTCTCCTATGTATTTTTTTATTCCTTTTAAATCACTTTCTTTTAAAACATTTAACACATTAAGGTCTACAGAAAGACTAGCATCTGTATAATAATCTACATCTGCCTGTTTTACAAAAGCAGTTTTGTTATTATAATCAAGTTCATTCACCTGATAAAGTTTCCCTAAATGGATATATATTGCCTGTTCATGTAATAAAAGCGGTGCACTAAATCTATCAATTTCACCAATAACTTTTCTTTTTGGCTTTGATATATCTATAATAACAAAATTTTCATTTGATGCTGATCTAAGACTTATATTTTCTGCAGGAAAAACATCTGACATCCAATACCACATATCTTCAACATGTCTTAATTCGTTTTCTTCTTCTAAAAAATTAAGAACTTCGATAGTATTTTCTATTCCAAACTTTTCTCCATCTTTAAAGGGTAACTCAAAGGCGGCACATCTAATATGATTAAATAGTATAATAAGATTATTTGGGTTTACATAGCATTTTTCAGTTGAATGTTTGAAAAAATAATCTGGATTATTAGCTATATATTGATCTAAAGGATTACTAGTTGTTATTAATAAAGAAACTGATTTTTTTGATTTTCTTCCTGCCCTTCCTGCTTGCTGCCATGTGCTTGAAATGCTTCCTGGGTATCCAATAATAATTGAAGCATCTAAACTACCTATATCTATCCCTAACTCTAAAGCATTAGTGCTAACAACTCCTAAAATCTCACCTTTTCTTAGTCCCTTTTCTATTTTTCTTCTTTCATTAGGAAGATAACCACCTCTATATCCTGTTACCTTATAATTTGATCCTATCTTTTTTTCTACAGTATCCATAAGGTATGAAGTCATTACTTCAACACTTTTTCTACTCCTTGTAAAAAAAATTGTTTGTATATTGTTATAAAGAAAGGATTTAGCTAATTTATTTGCTTCAAGTAAAGCACTTTTTCTTATTCCTAACTCCCTATTAACAACAGGTGGATTATAAAATATAAAGTGTTTCTCTCCCGAGGGAGACCCATTATTGTCAATTAATTTAAAATTATTTTCTACTAAATTTTCTGCTAATTCCTTTGGATTTGCTATAGTTGCTGAACAGCAAATAAATTTAGGATTTGTGCCATAAAACTTACATATTCTCTTTAGTCTTCTTAACACATTAGCTACATGACTTCCAAAAACACCTTTATAATGATGTATTTCATCAATAACTATGTATTCTAAATTTTCAAATAGTTTAACCCATTTTGTATGATGTGGTAAAATACCTGAGTGTAACATATCAGGATTTGTTATAACAATATGACCTGCCTTTCTTATAGCTTGTCTTGCATTCTTATTAGTATCACCATCATAAGTAAAAGTCTTTATTTCTTCATCTAATTGTTGTATTATCCCAAATAAATCACTTACTTGATCTTGTGAAAGTGCCTTTGTTGGAAAAAGATACAACGCTCTTAAGTTTTTATTATTAACAATACTATTAAGTATAGGTATGTTATAACAAAGCGTCTTTCCTGAAGCTGTAGGTGTAACAATAACTGTATTATTCCCCTTTAATGATTCTTTAATTGCATCATATTGATGGGAATAAAGCTTATCTATTCCCTTTCTTTCTAAAGCTTTAATTATATTTTTATTTATCCCCTTAGGATATGGTTTATATTTTCCTTCTCTTTTAGGTATTACTTTCCAATTAGTTATATTTTTTGAAATTTTATTAGATGATTTCAATTCATTTATTAGATTATCAATATTAATAAAAACCACCTCTTAATTTTAGTTTATTGCTATTATATCACATATTATTTCATTATAGGATTATAAGAACCAGTAGAATCTCACTCTACTGGTTCTTATAATCTATTATTTTATATTTTTTTATAAAAAGTGTTTAAAAATTTTATAAACTAAAATATATATGTAACCAAAATCAAAATAATTTATATTTTCTACTTTTATTTTAAAATCTTCTCCTTTAATCAATCTTTTCTCTTTTAAATATGGCCAAAATATTTCTTGAACTTTTTTCTAGTCCTACTAGTTCCCATCCTTCTTTTCCTAATTCATTAAACCTTTTTTCATGATCCTTAGTTAATACCATAGTAGTCATTCCATGAGTTCTTAAGTTTTCAACTTTATATTCAAACCTTTTCATAAACATCACTCTCCCTTGGTATTTAGTATACCAAAATCTATATGCCTATCAAAATAAAAAAGTTTTACTTATAAGATATAAGTAAAACTTTTATGGTTTGTCTACTTATAAGAAAGATTAATTGACTAAATTTTCACCTTGTTCTTTTATAGAATTAATAAATTCTATAGCCTTAGCAGGTTTATAAAAATACTGTAAATTAAGTCCAAACCTTTTCTCTTCAGTATACAGATTATTAAATATATCATAAATTACTTCTATATCATATCCTTTAAAATCATATTTCTTCATACTTTTTATAATTAACTTTGCTAATTCATTATCTATTTTAAATATATCATAATCTGTTTTTTTAAAAGTTAATTTCATTTCTTCTAAAGATTCAATATCATATTGTGCAATTTCATAAATCTTATCATACTGTTCATTTAGATTGCTTATTAAATCTTCCCATTTTTTTAAACCTTTATTATTAACTTTAGATGGTATTTTTTCATTGTCTTCATATAGTTTTATTATCAAAAATTTAGCACAATAATTATATGCACTTTTTTCAATAAAAAGTTTGCACCACTTATCTTCTGTAAGTTGTTTATTTAAACCACTTTTTAATCTTAATCTTTTTAAAACACCCCGTTGGTCATATTTATATTTAACTTTGAAGTATTGAACAAACCTTTCTAAATCTTTTATTATTTCCTTATACACAAACATATTATACTCCTCCTTGAACCTTTTTTTATTATTATTTCCATATATTAAATTTTTATAATTATTTCTCAATATTTTCCTTATATATTATTATATGCTAATGTATAAGTAGACGTAATAAAGAAAAACTAGAGTGAAATCACTCTAGTTTAATAAATATCTTTTATATCCTTTGTAGGGTGATTTTCATATTTAATAACCCTTCCTTCCCATGTTCTTATTAATATATGATCTTTACCCCTTGATATTAGATACTCTGGTAATATAGGAGTTTTACCTTGTCCCTTAGGAGCATTTATGATGTAAGTAGGGATAGCCATACCTGAAGTATAACCTCTTAAATATTCCATTATTTCAATACCATCATCTACTGAAGTATTAAAATGTGTAGTTCCTAGTACATGTTTAGCATGGAATATATAATAAGGTTTTACTCTAATTTTTAATAATTCATGATTTAATAATCTCATAACGAATTTATCATTGTTTATCCCATTTAGTAAAACTGCTTGATTTCCTAAAGGAATTCCTACATTAGCTAACTTTTCACATGCTTTTTTAGACTCTTTAGTAATTTCCTTAGGATGATTAAAATGAGTATTTAGAAAAATTGGGTGGTATTTCTTTAGCATATTTACTAAATCATCTGTAATTCTTTGAGGCATTGTTACAGGTGTTCTTGTACCTATTCTTATATAATCAACATGATCAATAGCTTTTAAGTCTTTTAAAATCCATTCTAATTTATCATCTGGTAAAGTTAGAGGATCTCCTCCTGTTATTAAAACGTCTCTAATTTCACTATTATTTCTAATATATTCTATTGATTCTTTGATTATTTTGTTTGGCCTATGTTCATCCTCTTGACCTATATTCCTTCTTCTTTGACAATGCCTACAATACATCGCACATTCATTTGTAACGTTTATAATTAATCTATCAGGATATCTACGGGTTATACTACCTGCAGGATTTGTATATTCTTCACCCATAGGATCCATATCCCCTTTATTTTCTACAATTTCAGCAGCCTTTGGTACAGACATCATTCTTATAGGATCATATTTATCATTTTTATCAATAAGACTTAAATAATATGGCGATATAGACCATCTATATTTTTGACCAACCTGTTTTATTTGCTCTTTTTCATCTTCAGATAAATTAATTATTTTATTTAAAGTTTCAACATCATAGATTCTATTAGTTAATTGCCACTTATAATTATTCCAATCATCCTCTGTTGCATTTAATACTTTTAGTATTTTTTCTTTTGCTTCTTTATACTCTTTATCTAAATTCATCCCTTTAGGGATCTTATCTTTTACTTGTAAGTAATCAGTAATTCTAGATTTTAATTCCTCCGCTCTTTCTAATGATATTTTCCTTTTTTGGTTTTTTCTTATTTCTTTCATCAGCATTCCTCCAATTAATTTAATATTTAGAATATTTTTACTTTTATATGAACAAAACACATCTTGTGTGTTTTTTTATACTCCACTTATATAAGCGCGTAAAAAAATACTTTTATATTGAGTAATAGAATAAAAAGACCTGAATAAAAATAATATTATATATAAGATAATTAAGTTTAGGATTTTCCTTGAACGAATTTTTCGAAAAGCATTTCTATTTTTGGATAGAAGTTCGCAAGTAATTACATTATATACAATTTTACCAGTAATGTCAATATATTAGCAAAGGAGTTTAATTATGAGAAATCTGCTAAAACTTTTATCAATACTCTTAATTCTTGTAATAATCTTTACTTTCAAACAATTTTTAATTTCAAAAGATTACAATGCAACTTTTAAAAACACAGTATTTACATATAACCAAATAACCAAACAATTAATTAATAATTATTTTTCTGAAGATACTTCTCTAAAAAAAGAAGCTGAAAATATTATTAAAGAATATGTACTAAAAGACCTAGGTTATGACAACTGGCTAGATTATATTAAATATATAAATATTACAATTTATCCTGTAGATTATTCTAATAATGATAATAAAGACTTAATTATAGCTTTAAACATATCTAAAGATATAGGTGTGATAGGATTTTACACTGCTATAGATGATTATTATATTTATAATAATAAAATTGAAAATCTTGTTGAAATTAAAAATGTAAATACAATTGTTGATAAACAAAACAATAGAATTTTTATAATAACAGAAGAGTTTTTAGATGAAAGAGTCGGAGCATATATAACTGATTTATTTATTAGAGTGCATACTAATATTGATAAAAAATTTAAAGAAGTATTTAGGGTAAGTAAAGAATATGAAACATACTTTAACGAAAGTTGGTTAGATCCTTCAATTGATTCACCAAAATGGTATAAGTTAACTGAAAATAATTTAATAGATTATCTTATAACAGAGGATAATAAATTTGTATTTAATGTATCTAAATCCTTAAACAAACTTGAAGGTAAAAAAGCTAGTGTTGAAATTCCTAAAGATTTTACACTCATCGAGACTAAAAATTATGATATTAAATATACATGGATGGATAAGTATAATTATTTTATATTATCAGAAGGGATAATAAAATCTACTAAAGAAAAGGTAGGAATAATTGAAGACTCAAGATTAAATGTAGAATCTCTTTTAAATTTTTCAAATGAGTACTTCAAAATCATAGATAAAAATGGTAAAATTAGAATTATAAAGCCAGATAATATAAAAATATTGAATAGATATATTCTAAAAAAAAGCGGTGAATAATCACCGTTTTCAGTTTTAAATAAAATGAGGTGGTCAATATCAATAAACGAATATATTTAGAAAATCCTTATATAAAAAACATAACTGCCAGAGTTAAAGACAAAAGTTATAAAAATGGTAAGTTTTTTTTGAAATTAGATAGAACTATCTTTTATCCTCACATGTCAGGGGGGCAACCTAAAGATAATGGGAAAATTGATGATGTAAAAGTTTTAGATGTTTATGAAAAAAATAATGAAATCATACATGTATTAGAAGATAATATCATTGGTGATACTGTTAGCATGACCATTAATTGGAAGGTCAGATTCGATCATATGCAACAACACACCGGACAACATATACTATCAACTGCTTTTATTAAAATTTTAAATGCTAACACTTTAAGTTTTCATCTTGGCAAGGAGT
Organism: Bacillota bacterium; assembly: GCA_009711765.1. GTDB lineage: Bacteria > Bacillota > Clostridia > Tissierellales > MES13 > MES13. The sequence continues at coordinate 46,410 of VEND01000073.1, forward strand.
ATTCATATATAGATATCGAACTTTCATCAATTTCATCAAACGACTTAAGGAAAGTAGAACGCTTTGCAAATGAAATAGTTTTTTCTAATTTTAATATAAAAAATTATATTATAGATAAAACTCAAATAAATTCAATACCCTTAAGAAAAAAACCTTCAGTAGATAAAAACATTAGAATTATCGAAATAGATAGCCTTGATTATTCCCCCTGTGGTGGAACACATCATCATAGTACAGGGGAAGTTGGATTAATTAAAATTAGAAAAATAGAGAAACATAAAGGTAATACACGTATAGAATTTGTTTGTGGTAATAGAGCCCTTAAAGATTATAGATGGAAAAATAGCTATATAAATAGAATTTCAACTCTTTTATCATCAAAGGATTTTGATGTTTACAAAAATATAGAAAAAATATTTAATGAAAATCTTAAACTAAATAAACAAATAAAAGATTTAAATAATGAATTATTAGATTATAAAATACAATATATATACGACAATGCCTCATCATATAATAATATTAAAATAATAAATAAGTTATATGAAAAATCAGATTTTAATGATTTAAGATATATTGCTTCAAATATAGTAAACAAAGGAAATGTTGTAGTTTTATTTGGAGTCAGAAAACAAAATAAATGTCAAATATTATTAGCACAATCTGATGATTTGAATATAGATATAGAGAATATTTTTAATTCAATAATTAAAATAATAAACGGATCAGGTGGAGGAAATTCTAAAATTATACAGGGGGGCGGAACAAAAGTAGATAATCTTAAATATTGTCTTAAAACAGGTTTAAACTTAATAAAAATAGATATTGATTCAAATAAAAGTAAATAATAATCCTTTAAACAGCCAAGGCTCGATAATCTATCGGACTATGGCTGTTTAATCTTTTTATAATTATAAAAATATATGATATGTTTATCTTTAATGTCCTTCTTTTAGACTATTGTCATACCTCCTAAATACTTTTTAAATTAATTCATTTCCTACTTTTGTTATATTTAAAACATAATTTAATCCTTGCATAACATATAATTTTTAAAAGGGTTTATAATAATATTATTAAATCTTAAGGAAATAATAAATTTACTTATTATAGGAGGTATCAATTTTGAAAGAAATTATTATTTCAATGTTAAAAGAAAGAGGTATAGAGATTAAAAAAATTGCACAACTAGTTTATGAATTGCAAAAGCCCTATATTGATGTAACTTTAGAAGATGCTATAATAAATGTAGAGAAAGTACTTGAAAAAAGAGAAGTACAAAATACAGTATTAACAGGTTTACAAATTGATATATTAGCTGAAAAAGGTCTTATTAAAGAACCTCTCTTATCAATTATTAGAAGGGATGATTCTCTATATGGCATAGATGAAATCTTAGCTTTAAGTATAACTAATGTATACGGCTCTATAGGTTTCACAAATTTTGGCTATCTAGACAAAGTTAAACCTGGTATCATTGGAGAAATTGATAAGGCTGGTAAAACAACGGAAAAAGTCCACACCTTTGCAGATGATATAGTAAGTGGAATAGCCGCTGCCGCATGTGCTAGAATTGCCCATGCTAATGAAAAAAAACAAAAATCAAAATAATAAATAGCTATTTATAAAACTTATAATCTTTTAACAAAAAAAGAAGATAATTATACTATTTTATTAGTATAATTATCTTCTTTACTTACTTTTACATTTTATATCTACTTAAATTTTTATAATTTAAACATAAAAGGCATATATAATAGTGTTGATAGATATACATGTAACATCGCAAATATAGCTAAATATGCTATAAAGTGATAATTTTTCTTTGCTTTATATACTAAATAAGTCAATGTACCTGCTATTATATTTAATAATACAGCTACTAAATATGGACTATATCTACCTTTTAAAAATCCAGGTAACATAAACGTCTTAGTAACATAAAATGTATCTTTAAACACTATAACACTAATAATCAGATAAATGATTGCAAATATACCAAATATCTTTTTATCATCTCTTACATCTAACTTTTTCATTATATACCCTGCAGCTAACATTGCTATAAGACTATATACTATAAATCTATATCCCTTAAATGGTATATATGGTAATATAAACAATGGTGTTGAAACTGCTGTTATTATAGCTCTAAAATAATCTTTTTTATAATACTTCGTACTATTTTCAATAAATTCTTCATTCTCACTATTTATAAATAAACTATATTGACCATCTTTAATATCTAACCATGATAAATATTTTCCTGCTTTACTATCAAGAATAGAAAGGTTTTTAGAATATTTTAGAGTATTTGAAAGAAAAGTTATATTTCCTATAGATCCATCCTCATTAACTAATCCCTTAAATATATCCGGAGAACTAGAATATGTATTTGCAAGATTAATCCCTGATGATAAAATATATACTCCACTATCTTCTTTAGTTAAATATACTTCTTGCCCTAATCTATCTACTTTTTCTAATCTAGCAGAAATTATTTTTTTATCAACTTTTACTTTTAAATCTGTATCTGTAATTACCAAAACAAAATACGTACCTATTTGGCCTTTATCGACCTTTGTAACAGATTGACATATATTTACATTTCCATTATGTTCTTTGATATTAAATTTTCCAAGCTCATAATTACCTAACATTATTGAAGTATTTAACAATTCTACTTGAGTTATTTTATTATTTTTAATTTTACAACCATAATATTCAATATCAAAATCCTTAGTTTCATTTACTAAAAATAAGTATTTTTCTCCATTAATATTTTTAAATCTTATATCTTTTAAACTCCATTTATTTTCTAAGGTCATTTCTTTCTTAAGTTTATTATTATTTAATAAATACAATTCAATATGTTTATTGTTATATGTTACTATATAATTTTTGTTTCCTACTTTATTTAACCTAAAATCACTAATACCTTTCAATACTATTTTAGGTTTTGTAAACTTATTTTCATTAAAACTAGATAAATATAATTTATTTTCTTTAGAATAATACATTTTATTATCAATAAGTTCAATATTATCAACATCGTTTTTATTAAATCCCTCAGGAGTACTTATCCCTTTTGTTAATAATTTTCCATCCTTAGTAGTTAAATAATAATTTATCTTACCTCCCTTAGCAAAAGTTGTTGTTAAAATTTTGTTGTCAACAAAACTCATTTTAGGAGTATTATTTATAGTAGCTTTACCTACTTCTAATCCTCTCCCCCATTTTTCTGTAAAAGTCTTAGTTTGAATTTGTAATTGGTTATAAGCATGGACTCCTACAAATAAAAGTATAGTAATAATAATAGCGCTTATGGAAATATACTTTTGAATTTTCTTCATGATCCCCCTCCTTATGTATATATTTTACCATTTTTCTGAATTTTTTGAATAAACTTTTTTGTTAAATCTTGTTAATAGTTTTTTAATATTTATAAAAATTATAAGCTAAAGACTTTATATAATACTACTAAAATTACTGGATACTTTAAAAATATGAATAAAGAAGAAGAATAAAACTTTTAAAAATAAGTAATTTATTTGTATTTTTCATTAGTATCTGTAAAAAATCAATAGTTAACCGAGTGAAAATTCACTCGGTTTTTTTACTAAAAGTTTTAAAAAATATATTTTTTTATCATTTTCCCATTAAATCTTCTATTTCTTCAACTGTTTTAATAATATTTTCTGATAAATTCTTACTTCCATCCTCAGTTATTAATATGTCATCCTCTATTCTAATACCAATATTCTCTTCAGCAATATAAAGTCCTGGCTCTACAGTTATAACCATTCCAGGTTCTAGTTTTCTTTCATAATCACCTACATCATGAGTATCAAGACCTAAAAAGTGTGATACACCATGGTAATAATATTTTGATATCTCCTTTTCATTATTTAATATACCTAATTTCATACATCCATCTGTTAATATTTTCTTTGTAATTTCATTTAACTCTTTCAATGTTAACCCTGGTTTAGCTTCTTTAATAGTTTGTATTTCAGCTTTTAAAACTAGATTATATATCTCTTTTTGTCTTTTAGTAAATTTACCATTAACCGGGAAAGTTCTACTTATATCACTACAATAATAATTGTGTTCTACTCCTAAGTCAAATAATATTAATTCATTGTTCCTTAATTCACCTTTATTATCCTCATAATGAAGTATTGTAGCATTTTTACCAGATGCCGCAATAGTATTAAAAGCATTTTCTTTTGCTCCTAAACTTTTAATCGTAAAATCAAAATACGCTTCTAATTGGTATTCTTTAATCCCTGGTTTTGAATTTTTCATTAAATTTTTAATACCTTCTTTAGTTATACCTATTGCCTTTTGTATTTCTTTTATTTCTTCTGTACTTTTTATCATTCTTAATAAAGACAAGTCATTATATAGATTATTAATATTTAAATAAGGATATCTCTTAACCACTTGATTAGAAAATTTAATAGCTTCCGTGTCTTTAGTTTCAAAGGATCTTCTTTCAAGATCTAAATATAGATTTCTAAAATCATACTTTAATACTAAAGAATTAAAAAATTCATTAAAACTATTAACATATTTAATATCTTCTATGCCTGAAATTTCCTTAGCCTCATCCTTTCTCATCTTAAAACCTAACCATTTTTCTAACTCCTTATTAGATTTTTCAATAAATAAAGTTTCCTTTATTTTATTTTTTCTTTTTGATATTAATAAAATAAAGTTTTCTCTTTCTAAACCAGTTAAATAATAAAAATTTCTATTCGGTGTAAACCTATAATTCTGATCTGCTGAACGTAAAGGAGCTTTGCCTGAAAATAATACAACTATAGAATTATCATCTACTGAATCTAATATCTTTTTACGTTTATTTATAAAAAATTCCTTATTCACAAATACACCCCCTCTTTTATTTTAGTTCGAAATCTTCTTTTATATTTAATACTTTTACTTTTGCTTTAGTTACCTTTTCTTTGAATTCATTAGGGTCTGCCTTTATAACTTCAAAGGTATTAAAATGCATTGGTATAACTGTTTTAGGTTTAATAAAATTCACACTTTTTACTGCATCTTCAATATCCATAGTGAAATTGCCACCAATAGGTAATAAAGCAAGGTCTATATTTTCATCTTCTAATAATTTCATATCCATCGTTAAACCAGTATCTCCTGCATGATAAACTTTCTTATCATCTATTTCTATAACAAAACCTACTGGATTACCACCGCTTATAAAAATTCCTTCATGAAAGATTCCAGACCCGTGTAATGCAGGAGTCATTTTTACCTTTCCAAAATCAAATTCAAATCTTCCCCCAATATGCATCGTATGTACTTTATAACCCTTAGTTCTTAAAAATTCTCCAATTTCAAAATTACAAATTATTGTACTATCACATTTCTTTGCAATTTCTAGTGAATCACCTATATGGTCTCCATGGCCATGGGTTATAAAAATATGGGTAATATCATCAAATTTACTTACATCCACATCACACTTAGGATTCCCACTTATAAAAGGGTCAATTAATGCTTTTATCTTCTTACCTTCTAACATAAACGCTGATTGTCCAAAATATGTAACTTTCATTTTACCATCCCCTATTAATTTTTATTTCCATAATATATATTGTTATATATTTACTTTAATTTACCTTCTTTTTTTCCTTTTAGGAATTTTCATAAAAAATCTAGTATAATCAAATAGTAATAAAGATAATATAAGCAATATCAAATATAATCCATAAACACCTTTAAATATATCTGTCTTCGGTATCTTTATAAGATTTATAAGTCCTTCAATAATTAGTAAATACGATAATATCATAATAAACAATACAAAACCTTTATAAAAAAAATTATTAAAAAGGTTCATTAATCTTTTAGTCAATCCAACTAAAAAATAAGCAAATCCCATTGCATATACAATTATATAAATTAGATTATATTCATTAATTTCTTTTCCTTTAAAATAATAATTAGTTACAGAATAAAAGAAAAATACGTAGGTTAATACGATAAAAATCAACCTTAGTTTATTCTTCCTTGCTTTCTTGCTTTTTTTGGCCACTTGTATCAGCTCCTAGTAAAGTTATTCACCTACCTGTCCTTAATTATAACATAAGTCAATATAATATAAGCAAAAGGTTTTGCCTTTTGCTTATACTATTTTTTAGTTATAGGTTTAAGTATATTACTTATAAAACCTACTGTATTAAGTTTTTTTGAATTAAATACTTTTTCTCCTAAATATCCATCCATACTATTAACTAAAGTATCTAGCTGTTTATTATTAAACTTCTCAATAGTCTTTCTTAAAACTAAAGAATTATCATAGCTTCTATTTAAAAATTTTACTGATTTCTCATAATTCCTTACTCCACAAATATCTTCAGCCGAATATATACCTGTAATTAAAGCTTCAAACTGTCCAAAACCTAAAAAAGGCATTATACTACCAAAACAATTTCCTACAAAAAAAGTATTTCCTATTCTAGGTTTATTACAGTGTCCTATTATATATCTCGATACCTTAAAGGTATCTATAATCTTAAATTCTTGTTTTAAATCCTTACATACCCTACTAAAAAATTTATCTCGTAAATTTTCACTGTCCAATTTATTATTCTCAGGGTAGTCAGGAAAACCTATAACTATATTAGCTTCTTTTTCACTCAGTGGTATTAAATATCCATAGCCTTTTGGAGCTATTTTATTATCAAGCCATGCCATTGCAGTATACCTATCAAACTTACCTTTAATAATTGCACCTATTAAAGACACTGTAAAATCAGTTTTATAATTTCTTAACTTCTCAACATATGCTCCATCACCAGTAGCCATAATTATATGTGTATATTCTTTTAATAAATCCTCATAAGTTTTTTTTGATTTGAAAACTATTTTACTTTTAACCTGCTTTTGCAATTGTTTCTCTAATGAATGTTTCTTTCTACCTCGAAGAGTACTAAATCCCAATTCTCCTTTAACTTCTGCTTTTTGATTTTCAGAATAAAGATTTAATTTCCCTATATTTCCTACAGGTTGCAAATTTACTCCGTATTTTTCTGATAAATGTGCTATAGGATCATCTATAGGTTTTGTTAAAGTACTTAAAAAAATTTCTCCATTAACAAATCTATCCCCTACTTTTTTTCTCTTTTCAAATATAACAGGCTCTATACCATATTTCTCTAAAGTAATAGCACAAGATAATCCAGATAAGCCGGCACCCATAATAGCAACCTTCATTTATACACCTACCCTAATAAATTTATATCTATAGGATTTAATACTTTTAAATTTTTTATACTATCTTTTTTTATTTTTTGGTCTTATTAAGCACTTAGGTCCATAACCTATAAGATCTTCTCGTTTTGCTTTTTTTAATGCTTTATATACCAAATGATAGTTTCTTGGTTTATTAAATTGTAGTAAGGCTCTTTGCATTGCTTTTTCCTCTTTTTTCTTTGGTACATATACTCTTTTCATTATCCTAGGATCAATGTTAGTATAATACATTGTTGTTGAAAGTGTTCCAGGTGTAGGATAAAAGTCTTGTACCTGTTCTGGCTGATAATTTGTATCCCTTAAATATTCAGCAAGTTTTATAGCTGATTTTAAAGTGCTTCCTGGATGACTAGACATCAAATATGGTATTATATATTGTTCCTTTCCTATTCTTTTATTAATTTTATAAAATTTCTTAACAAATTTATTATAAATTTCAGCACTAGGTTTGCCCATTAACTTAAGCACTTCTGAATCGATATGCTCAGGAGCTAGCTTTAGCTGACCACTAACATGATGTTTGCATAACTCTTTAAAGAATTTGTCGTCTTTATCTGCCATAATGTAATCATATCTAAGCCCTGATCTTATAAAAACTTTTTTTATATTAGGTAGCTTTCTTAATTTAGAAAGCAAGTCTAAGTATTCCTTATGGTCTATATTTAACTTCTTACAAGGTTCAGGATATAAGCATTGTTTTTCTTTACAAGTGCCTCTTCTCTCTTGCTTATCGCAGGATGGGTGCCTAAAGTTTGCTGTAGGACCTCCAACATCATGGATATATCCCTTAAAATCCTTTAATTTAGTTATTTCCTTCGCCTCATTTATAATAGATTCTTGACTTCTACTTTGTACATGTCTCCCTTGATGAAAGGCTATGGCACAAAATGAACATCCACCAAAACAACCCCTTGAACTTAAAATACTAAATTTTACTTCTCTAATAGCAGGAATCCCACCCATTTTTTCATATATAGGATGATATTCTTTTGTATATTTTAAAGAATATATTATATCTAATTCCTCCCTATTTAATGGCGTAGCTGGAGGGTTTTGAACTAAATATCTTTTTCTATGTTTTTGAACTAATACTTTTCCATTAACAGGATCTTGTTCATTATATTGTTCTTTAAAGGCTAAAGCATATTTCTTTTTATCATTTATCACTTCAGTTACAGTAGGTATCAATTTATAATCATATATATTTTCTAAGTTATTAACCAAATAACAAGTTCCAGGAATATGTCTAATATACTCTATACTTAATCCATTTTTTAAATTATTAGCTATCTCTACTATTTGTTTTTCACCCATTCCATATACTAATAAATCAGCACCGCTATCTACTAATATCGAATTTCTTACCGAATCATCCCAGTAATCATAATGGGCAAATCTTCTTAAGCTTGCTTCAATACCTCCAATAATTATTGCTACATCTTTATAAGCTCTTCTTATCATATTAGAATATACTATTGTTGCTCTATCTGGTCTTAGACCTTTTTTTCCACCTGGGGAATAGTTATCTTTTCTTCTTCTTTTTTTACTAACGCTATAATGATTAACCATTGAATCAATGTTTCCAGCAGTAACTAAAAATCCTAATTTTGGTTTTCCTAACTTTTTAAAATCATCTACACTACTCCAATCTGGTTGTGCTATTACTCCTACTTTATAACCCGCATCTTCTAATGCTCTTGATATTACAGCCGTTCCAAAGCTTGGATGGTCAACATATGCATCACCACTTACTATAATAAAATCTAATACTTCCCATCCTCTCTTTTTTAAATCCTTTTTATTTATGGGTAAAAAATTCCTCATTTAATCACCTGCCAAATAATTTACTTTATTTACTACCCTATTTATTTAAATTAGTAATTTATTATATTATCTTCCCAATAATGATATAAGTTTTACCATTATTTTTCAAGGTGAAGTTATTATGTATAAATAAAAAAGCACAATTTATCAAAGATAAATTGTGCCAATCTTCTAATATACTTTATCTTTTCATTACATTTGTAGCTTGCGGACCTCTCTTTCCTTCTGTTATTTCAAATTCTACTTCTTGACCTTCTTCTAATGTTTTAAAACCATCTTGATTTATTGCAGAATAATGTACAAATACATCATCACCATCTTCAACTGTAATAAAACCAAAACCTTTCTCTGCATTAAACCATTTTACTGTTCCTGTTTTCATTTTTCTCCTCCTAAATTATGAAAGTTAACAATGACTATCACTGTTAAATATATTATTACCATATTTGGTATAATTATTCTTATGTTTATTTTAACTTAAATCCACCATCGATTTTTTTAATTATTCGTGCCTTTAATAACTTTCCTATCGCCCTTTTAAAAGCTGATTTACTCATTTTAAATCTTCTTTGGATATCTTTAGGATCACTTTTATCATGCAAAAGGAGTATTCCTTCATTTTTTTTCATATCATCTAAAATCTTTTCAGCATCTATATCCATTTGTTTGTAAGCCATTTTCTTTGTAGATAAATCTACTTTACCATCTTCTCTTATATTTACTATCCTAGCTTCTATATTTTCACCAAATTCAACCTTTTTAAAATACTTATTTTCAGGGATAAATCCTTTATACTTATTATCTATAGCTATAAAAATTCCTAGGCCATCACTAATAGAATACACTGTACCATTAATCCAATCTCCTTCACTATAGGGCGGATTATCACTTAAGTAGTCTAGAATATCTGTAGTAGCACAAAGTTTGTTTCCTTTATCTAAATATATTGCAAATAAGTAACTTTTTCCCTTCTCCACTTTATACTTTTGTTCTTTAAATGGTAATAACACATCTTTATCAATACCTATATCAACAAAAGCACCAAAACTTGTCGTATCTATAACTTTTAATTTAGCAATTTCACCTATCTGGGCTAAAGGTTCTTTTGTAGTCGCTGTAAGTCTATCATCTGAATCAATATATACAAAAGCATTTATTTCCTCATCTTCCTTTACATCTTTAGTCATTTGGCTTTTAGGCAAAAAAACATTTTCTATATTCTTTTTAAGTACTGCTCCTCCAGAGTTTATTTCATCAACCTTTAACTTTTGTATTTTTCCAATTTCAATCATTCTAAACACCCTTTATTTTAATTTTTTTATGCTTTTAATAGTCAACTTTATATAACCTATATTCGTTTTTATACTTTCCTTATTAAATATACATTCTTCCCTTTTTACTATTAACTTATTTGTATTATGTAAATTATTTTAAATTAATCTTTATCTTTCTTATTATAAGGATATCAGAATATTTACTTAAATCAAATATCTCAATTAATAAAACTATACTATTAATAATTATTTCTAATAACATTATTTAATATAACATATATCTAGTAATAAAAACAATTAGCTTAGAAAACTAAGCTATGTTATTATATATATAGCATTATTTTAAATGAAAAGGATGACTAATATTATGAATATACTTTCTATTGAAAATATAACAAAAAGATATGGAGAAAAAATATTATTTAATAATATTTCCTTAGGAATTAATGAAGGAGATAAAATTGGACTTATCGGAGTAAACGGAACAGGAAAAACAACTTTACTAGAAATTATAGCTAATTTTGAAAATCAAAATTTAGGTAATATAACTAAAAGAAATGATGTTAGAATAGAGTATTTATCTCAAAATCCTGAATTTAGCACTAATCTTACAGTATTAGAACAGGTTTTTAAAGGTAACTCCGAAGAAATGAAAATACTTAGAAAATATGAACACACTTTAAAAAATATAAAGGGTAATCCTGATGATAAAAAAATACAAAATAATTTATTAAACTTAAATAATAAAATGGATGCCCTAGATATCTGGGAACTTGAAAATGAAGCAAAAACTATCTTAACAAAATTAGGAATTAATAATTTTGATGCTAAAGTATCTACATTATCTGGAGGACAAAGGAAACGAATAGCCCTTGCAAGTGCTTTGATTAACCCTGCTGATTTATTAATACTAGACGAACCTACTAACCACATGGATAACGCTACAATATCTTGGTTAGAAGAGTATTTAAATCAACGGGATGGAGCATTATTAATGGTTACCCATGATAGATATTTTTTAGATAGAGTTGTTAATAAAATTATTGAAATAGATAATAAAAATCTATATTCTTATCATGGCAATTATAGTACTTATTTACAAAAAAAAGCAGAAAGAAAGGAAAAAGAAGAAAAAGAACTATTAAAAAAACAAAAGCTTTACAAAAAAGAACTTGCTTGGATTAAAAGTGGAGTTAAAGCTAGAGCTACTAAACAAAAGGCCAGAAAGCAAAGATTTGAAAAACTAAAAAAACAAACTGATGATATACCAGAAGAAAGTATAGATATATCTGTAGGTTATAGACGCCTAGGAAATAAGATAATAAATATTAAAAACATTAATAAAAGTTATGAAAACATAACTTTAATAAATAATTTTAGTTATACTCTTTTAAAAACAGATAGGATAGGTATAGTAGGACCTAATGGTATAGGTAAAACTACTTTAATGAATATAATATCTAAAGATACATTGCCAGATAGTGGGATAGTCGAAATAGGTGAAACTGTTAAAATTGGTTATTTTTCACAAAATAATTCCCATATGGATGGTAATAAAAGAGTTATAGAGTATGTTAAAGAAAAAGGAGAATATATTACTACAGCAAAGGGTAATAAAATAACTGCCTCTCAAATGCTAGAAAACTTTCTATTCTCTAAAGAAATGCAATGGAGCTATATAAGTAAACTTTCAGGGGGAGAAAAAAGAAGGTTATATTTACTAAAAATATTAATGGATGCTCCTAATGTTCTTTTATTAGATGAACCAACAAATGACCTTGATATACAAACTTTAACTATCCTTGAAGACTATCTTGATAATTTTAATGGAGCTATTATAACGGTTTCCCACGATAGATATTTTCTTGATAAGATATGTAATAAAATACTTGCATTTGAAGGTAACGGTAAAATAAAACAATATACAGGTAATTATTTTAATTATAGTCAGTATATTAAAGATAAAGCCTTAGATAACAGTAATAGTTTAGAAAAAACACATGTAAAACAGGATAAAAAGAAAATAGATTATAAAAACAATAAACCTCTAAAATTTAGTTATAAAGAAAAAATTGAGTATGAAAATATTGAAGGTGAAATTGAAACATTAGAAAATAACCTTGAAAAAATTAATACAGAAATTGAAAAAACAATTAGTGATTATACAAAATTAGAAGATCTACTTAATGAAAAAAAAGATATTGAAAATAAATTAGAAGAAAAACTCGAAAGATGGACTTATCTTACAGAATTAGCTCAAAAGATTGAAAATCAAAAAAATATTTAAAAGCTCCTATAATGGAGCTTTTATTTTATCATTAATAATTTTAACATTTATTTACTCTTTTTTATGATTAGCCTAATCATGTATTGATTTTGTCGTATTTTGTTCATTTCCACGGCAATAACTAAACCTATATTTCTCTCTTAAATACATATGTTAACTTATTTAACTTAAATCCTAAATTATTATAAAAATCCTTGTTATTATTATCTCCTCTTAAAATATATGTAACTTTATTATTTGATTGTATAATTTTATTTATTAACTTTTTTCCTATACCCATACGTCTATACTCTTTATCTACTACAACATTATTAATTTGTCCATTAAATACATAATCAGTATTACATCTTGCAAATCCAACCATACGCTCTTTGTCCCAAGCTGTTATGACTACTTGAGAATATTTAACCATATCCTTTAATCTATTAATATCTTCAATTTTATCTTCCCAACCTGCTTGATTAAATAAATTTATTAAATCTCTATAATTTACCTTCTTTTCTTCATTATACACAATCATGAATTCATTCTCCTCCTTTATTATTTTAATTTATCTTTTTATAATAATGCTTAATAGGAAAATATAATATAAGTGCAATAATAAGAAAAATTAGACAGATTATATCTAATTGCATATAATTATTAGAAGATAAAAATGTCAAAGGACCTTTATTACTACTAAGCACATCAACTACCAATTTAGAAATAACAAATTTACCTAAAAAATTAATTACTAAAATAATCATAAATGTTAATATCAAATATTTCCTAAAACTAAAACACCTCATAACTGTCCTGTCCCCCTTTTAAACTTAATCTCAATATTTAAAATTCTCCATATAATACCAATACCCTTTTTATAATCTAAATTTTTAAAATATTTCTAATGCATTCCATATATAATTTATTAAAATGGTTATTGAAACTAAATCTTTCTATTATTAATATAAAAAAGGCGGCGATTAAATGATTTCGCCGCTTATTCTTGGCTCTTCACTAATCGTCAATGTTATAAGTTATTCCGTGTACACTTTTGTAGTGTATAGGTTCCATTAACCCATCACAATTCTGACA
>VEND01000054.1 GCA_009711765.1 Bacillota bacterium
TGTATTATTTATTGGTGACTCTACCATTAATCTTAGGGGGGAGAACTTAAAAATCCTGCTAAATCTTTAAATTTCAATGATTTAGCACTGGAAATATATCAAATAAGTTAATTTTTTTGACGGAACAGTCATAAATAAAGGGGGTAAGAAAATGAGTGAAAATAAAACTGAATTAATACTAGAGGGTTTAAATTGTGCAAACTGTGCAACTAAAATCGAAAAAAATATTAATGAAATTAGTGATATTGATAAAGTTTCATTAAATTTTATGTCAAAATCATTAAAAATTGAAACTAAAAATACAGAAAATCTTGATAATGTAATAAGGGATATAAAAAAAATAGTAGCAAAATATGAACCAGATGTTATAGTTAGAGAAAAAATAATATCATCTTCTAATAAAAAGAATTTAATTCTTATGGGGCTTATCTGTACAAGTTGTGCTTCTAAAATAGAGAATAAAATTAATAATTTATCCGATGTTAAAAATGCATATATTAACTTTACTTCACAGAAATTAGCGTTAGAAGTTTATAGAGAAAAAGACCTAGAAAGAGTTATTAAAAAGGCAAAAGAAATAGTTAATGAAATAGAACCTGATGTGAAAATAATTGATGAAAGTAAAAATGAAAAGAAAATAGAAAAAACAGACCCTAAAAATAAACTTAAGCTAATTAGAATATCCATTGGAGCTATAATTTTTTTTATTAGTCTTTTATCAAATTTTTCAAACAGAATAGAATTATTATTATTTCTAACTAGTTATATTTTAATAGGTGGAGATATTTTAGTAAAATCTTTTAAAAATATATTAAAGGGTCAAGTATTTGATGAAAATTTTCTTATGAGTATAGCAACCATAGGTGCTTTTTCCATAGGTGAATCACCTGAGGGCGTTGCAGTAATGCTTTTTTATCAAATAGGAGAATTTTTTCAAGATTTAGCAGTAAATCGTTCAAGAAGATCTATAAAATCCCTTATGGATATTAGACCTGATTATGCTAATTTAAAGGTTAATGAAAACATAAAAAAAGTATCTCCTGAAGATGTAAATATTAATGATGATATTGTGATAAAACCGGGAGAAAAAGTACCCCTAGATGGTACAGTTATTAAGGGAACTTCATTGGTAGATACATCAGCTTTAACAGGAGAATCCGTACCGAAAAAATTAAAACCCGATGAAAAAATATTAAGTGGATTTATTAATAAAGACGGTGTTATAACAGTAAAGGTTACAAAAAAATACAAAGAATCAACTGTATCTAAAATTTTAGATTTAGTAGAAAATGCCAGTGGTAGAAAAGCTCCTACTGAACAGTTTATAACGAAGTTTTCTAGATACTATACTCCTGTCGTTGTAGTTTTAGCTTTATTAATAACTATTATCCCTTCACTTATTTTTGGAAATTTTAATACTTGGTTATATAGAGCTTTAATTTTTCTAGTTATATCCTGTCCATGTGCATTAGTTGTTTCTATACCACTAGGTTTCTTTGGAGGAATTGGTGCTGCAAGTAAAAATGGGATCTTAGTTAAAGGTGGAAATTATCTAGAGGCACTAAATAATGTAGATATATCTGTATTTGATAAAACAGGAACATTAACTGAGGGTAATTTTAGCGTTACAGAAATAAATTCTAAAATTTCTAAAGATGAACTACTTAAATATGCAGCACTGGCAGAAAGCTATTCAAACCATCCTATTGCAAACTCTATAGTTAAAGCTTTTAATAAAAAAATAGATAAATCCTTGATTAAAAATTATAAAGAAATTTCAGGCCATGGTATTAAAGCTGATATTATGGAAAAAGAAGTTTTAATAGGTAACCATAAATTAATGGATGAATTTAATATATCCTATGAAAAAACAGAGGATATAGGCACAATTATATATGTTTCCATAGATAAAGAATACGCAGGTTATATTGTTATATCAGATAAAATTAAAAAAGATTCATATAAAGTAGTGTATGATCTTAAAAATGAGGGGGTAAGAAAAACTATAATGCTTACCGGTGATAATAAAAAGGTAGGTAAAAAAGTATCAAACCTTCTTAAACTAGATAAAGTATATTCAGAATTACTACCCCATGAAAAGGTAGAAAAACTAGAAAATATACTAAAAGAAAAGAAACCTAATAAAAAATTATTATTTGTAGGGGATGGAATTAATGATGCTCCTGTTTTAGCTAGGGCTGATATAGGTGTTGCTATGGGAGGATTAGGTTCAGATGCTGCAATAGAAGCAGCCGATGTAGTATTAATGACAGATGAACCATCAAAATTAGTTACTGCAATAAAGATAGCTAACCGTACTAAAAAAATAGTACTTCAAAATATTTTCTTTGCTTTAAGTATTAAAGCAATAGTCCTATTACTTGGTGCCTTTGGTCAAGCGACTATGTGGGCTGCCGTATTTGCAGATGTAGGTGTAGCATTAATTGCAATACTCAATTCTTTAAGGGTATTAAAAACTAAAAACATCTAAAAAAGTGGGTAGTTAAATTATATTTTAACTACCCATTTTTAATTAAACTTTTTAATGCTTTTATTAAAGTATTTATATCTTCTCTAGAATTAAAATATCCAAGTCCTATTCTAACAGCACCTTTATCTATTGTACCCATTACCCTATGAATACTAGGTGCACAATGTAAACCTGACCTTAGCATTATATTGTATTTACTATCTAGTTTATATACCAATTCATCTGGCCTAAAATTTTCTACATTAAATGAAATAACATTTGTAATTAAATCAGAATTTTTAGGTCCATATATAGTTACTTCATCGACTTCACTTAATTTCTTAATTGTATAATCAACTAAATTTTTTTCCTTTTTTCTTATATTTATAATTCCTTTGGCTAATAAAAAGTCTATTCCCTTTTTTAATCCTGCTATCCCAGCTACATTAGGAGTACCTGCCTCATATTTTGAAGGTATACTCTCAGGTTGATATTCAAGTTTTGAATCTCCCCCTGTACCTCCAAATTTTAATGGAGAAATTTCAATATCACTATTAAATAATAAACCTCCAGTACCCATAGGTCCTAAAAGGCTTTTATGCCCTGTAAATGTTAAAATATCTATATTATCCCTATTAATATCTATATCTATAGCCCCAGCTGTTTGTGCTGTATCTACAATAAAAGGAATATTATTATCCTTAGCTATTTTACCTATCTTTTTAATAGGCTGTATTGTGCCAATGACATTTGATGCATGATTAAATACTATCAGTTTAGTATTTTTTTTAATTAAATTTTTTATATTATTAGGATCAGTAATTCCATATTTATCACACTCTACAGTAGAAATTTCTATACCTCTATCTCTTTCTAAGTGTTTTAATGTCCTCCATACACTATTATGCTCTAAACTACTAGTTATAACATGGTCTCCTTCTTTTAATATTCCATTAAGTAAAAGATTAATTGCTTCAGTTATATTCAATGTGAAAATTACATTACTTGTCTTTTTAAATTTAAATAATTTACATATTGATTTTCTTGTTTCATACATCATTCTATCTGCCTTTAATGCCTTTCTATATGCTCCTCTTCCAGAGGATGCTCCTATATCATTCATAAATGCATAAACTTCATCTAAAACTTTCTTTGGTTTTGGATAAGAGGTTGCTGCGTTATCTAGATAAATTCCCATTATACTTCCCCTTTCTATAGGTGTATATGAATATAATAAGATATCGTTATAATTTTGTCAATCTATTTTTGAATAATAATAAGCCCACAATTAAAAATTGTGAGCTTTTTTATTACATATCCTTAGGATTTGGTGCTTTTATTACAAAAAATTCTAATGTTTCTTCATCCTTATTCTTTACATTCATTTTAGTCTTATATGGAATATTAAGTATATCCCCTTTAGTATATATATTTGCTTCCTTTTCATCTAATTTAATATTCATTTTACCTTTAACTATTATCATATATACATTTGAATTTGAGTAATGTATGGGTAACCCTTCATCCTTTGGTAAAACCATATGATTAAGCATTAAATTATCGTCATTAACAATTTTTTCAATATTCTTTTTTTCTTCTTTACTATAATTAAAAACCTTTTCTATCATATATAAGCCTCCTAATAATTTATTTATCTTTATTATAAGTCTTATAATGAAATAAATATGTAACCTATGTTACAAAATAAGCAAAGCCCTCTGGCTTTGCTATTTTTTAATAGTATATACTCTTAAATTTTTATTCTTTATTTTATCATCATCTATAACGTCTTCAAATCCTTTTGGTACTGTTACAATATCAGAATTACCATCTGAAATATACTTAGTCCTTGCACCGGTTTCAAAATGTTTCATCCAATCATACATTCCTACACCCTGAACATACTTCTCTAAATCACTAGCCCTTATCCTATGGATAGAATGTCTATTAAATTTATTATGATATGGTGACTTATCAGGATCCCATCCTACATTTAAAATAGCTATATTCTTATATTCAGTACCTTCATATTCACCACTTTCTAAATATTTATATAAATCTTTATTATCTGGCCTTTCTCCAAAGGGTAAAGAAAGAGTATTTACATTATAATCTATATTATTATTAACCATTTTCACTATACCACTTAACTCTTTTTGTATCTTAGTTATATTAGCCTTTGAGAAATTAGCATGATTGATAGTATGATTTCCAATATCCATTCCCTTATCTACTATATATTTTAATTTTTCTTTTATATACTTTTGTTGCCCAAAGGGATACATATTAACAAAGAAAGTTGCTTCTAAAGGAAAATCTGGATGCTTTTTATTAAATTCTTCTAATATAGCCACTGCACAATCTGGATCTATTTTAGTTTTATTATTTTTTGTTTCTATTAAATTAAAATTATCCTGCCACCCATCATCAAAGGTAAGTACAATAGGTGTATATCCAGCCTCTGTAGTTATATTTCCTGTAACATAATCCTCTAAACTTATTGGCCTATATCCTTTTTCATATAATATTTTAAGGTCCTTTCTAAAATTATCAGGAGTTCTTCTAAATTGACCCTCTGGCTCACCAATAGAATGATACATTAAAACCATTACTTGTCCTGCTTCGTTAGGTTTAACCTTTTGTAAATCTATTTCTTTTACTTGTTTTTCTTCCTCTTTTTCATTATCCTTTTTTTCATCTTCTTTATCTTCTGACTTATCACTATCTTCTAAATCATTTTCTTTTTCTTGATTTTCATCTTCATTTTCTTCTATATTGTCCTTTGGATTTGCTGTATTAATAGCACTTATATTACATCCTGTTGTTATAATAGTCATAATAGCTATTATAATTATCATTTTACTCTTAAGTTTATTCAAAAAATTCCCTCCTTATGTTAATTACATTTAGGTCCTATATATATTCTACTATAAATCCACATTCTTTTGGGTTACAAATTATTTACATATTATTAATTATTACTAAAATGAAGGAAAATTTTATATATAATAGAATACACTATAAATAGATAATAACAAAGAAAGGGGGGCTTATATGCCTAGTACATGGAAGTGTCCTAAATGTTCTAATACATACTATGAAACAGACCAATTTCAAGCCACAGGGGGTACATTTTCAAAATTATTTGATGTTCAAAATAAGAAATTTTCCACAGTAACTTGTACTAAATGTAAATATACAGAAATATATAAAGCAGATACAAGTGACTTAGGAAATATATTTGATTTTTTATTTGATTAAAAAGGATGGATAATCCATCCTTTTTAATTATTTAAATGTACATCCATCTGCGGATATGGTATGTTTATTCCTTCTTTATCAAATTCTAATTTAACTTTTTCTAAAAGTTCAAAATAAATATTCCAATAATTCTCCGTTTCACACCAAGCCCTTAGATAGTAATTAACGGAACTTGCTCCGTGTTCTCCTAGTAGCACCTGTGGTTTAGGGGTATCTAATATTAAAGGATGATTTTTAGCTATTTCATTTAAAATAGCTTTTACCTTTTTAATATCATTATCATAGCCTGCTGAAAAAGTAAAATCTATCCTTCGTTTTGGATTTGCAGTATAATTTATTGTACTACTATTAGATAAATTTGCATTAGGTATAATTATTCTTTTATTATCCGGTGTATTTAATATTGTATAAAATACTTGTATCTCTTCCACTGTACCTGCATGGCCTGAAGCTTCTATATAATCCCCTGCTTTAAATGGTTTTAATATAAGTATTAAAACCCCCCCTGCAAAGTTTGATAAACTTCCCTGTAATGCTAAGCCTACAGCTAATCCTGCTGAACCTATTATAGCGATAAAAGATGTCATTTCAACACCTAACATTGATGCAATAGTTATTACTAATATAATCTGTAAAGATACTTTTATTAAAGATAATAAAAATGAGCGTAAAGATTTATCAAATCCTACTTTTTCAAATCTATTAGATACTAATTTTACTATTCTTTTAATAATACTTAAACCAAGTATTAAAACGACAATTGAAAGAATCATTTTTCCACCATAACCTATTATTAAATCATTTAAACCACTAAAATTTAAATCCATATAATACCTCCTTTATATCTATTTAGTTTAATACCCATCTTTGATATCATTAATTAAATTTTTTAATATAAAAATAAGGAAGACTATTGCATTTACAAAAAGTTTGTTATATAATTAACGTGTCGGAAAAAGAATAATTATATCGTAATCATGAAGATTACTATCCCTAATGTCTAGGGAGGAGTTCTTCATGTTTTTTTATTTTTTGAATAACTTAAGGAGGTCTATATTATGAAAAAATATTTATTATCTATATTAAGTATCATTATAATTATTGGTTTTACTTCAGGTTGTAATAGTAATAAAAGCAGTGAAAAAACTTTAATTTATGGAAGTGCTACAGATTATTCAAGAATTAACCCAGCTTTAGATGAACACGGAGAAATTCATAAAATAATTTTTTCAGGTCTAACAAAGCATGATGAAAATAATAAAGTCATACCGGATTTAGCAAAGAAATGGAACTTTAATAAAGAGGAACTTTCTTATACTTTTACATTAAGGGAAAATGTTAAATGGCACGATGGAACTCAATTTAATTCAGAAGATGTGAAATATACTATAGAAGCTATAAAAAATCCTAAAAATAATTCTGAAATAAGTACTAATTATAAAGAGATAACTAAAGTTGAAATTATTGATGATTACAAAATTAAAATATATTTAAACAAACCCTTTCCACCTATACTTGATTATTTATCTGTAGGTATATTACCTAAACATATACTTGAAAATAAAGATATCAATGATTCTTCTTTTAATCAAAATCCCATAGGAACAGGTCCATATAAACTTAATAAATGGGAAATGGGACAATACATAGAATTAAAAGCTAATAATGACTACTATGAAAAAGTACCTAATATAGATACTTTAATTTTTAAAGTGATAGAAGATGAAAAGGTTAGAGCCCTTCAATTAAAATCAGGAGATATTGATCTAACACAAATTGAACCTAAGGATATGGAAATTTTCAAAAACAATGAATCTATTAAATTATATAAGGAAAAAACAGCAGATTACAGAGGAATAATGTATAACTTTAAAAATCCAATTTTTAAAAATGCAGATGTAAGAAAAGCTTTAACTTATGCTATAGATAAAGAAAAAATAGTTAATGAAGTATTAAATGGTATGGGAGAAGTAGCGAAAAGTCCCCTTCAAATGGGACCATATAATAATGAAAATATAAAACCATATTCATTTAACCCTAAAAGGGCTAAAGAATTACTAAATAAATCAGGATGGATTGTAGGTAGTGATAATATAAGAGAAAAAAACGGAGCAAAACTTTCCTTTAATATAGTTTGTTTTGAAGGAGATCCAGTAAGGATAAATATTGCTAATAGTGCCGCTCAGTATCTAAAAAATATAAATGTCGATGCAAATGTAAAAATAAAACCTAAAGGTTCTGTTAAATGGTCAGAAATTGATTCTTTTTTAATCGGTTGGGGAAGTCCTTTTGACCCTGATGATCATACTTATAAAGTATTTCATTCTACCCAAGCAGATAAAGGTGTTAATTTAAATTCATATTCTAATGTAAAAGTAGATAATTTATTAGAAAAAGCTAGAACAACATTAGATAATAAAAAAAGAAAAAAATATTATAATAAATTTCAAGAAGAATTCGTTGAAGATCCTCCATATTCACTTATAGCTTATATAGATGCTGTATATGGAGTAAATAAAAACATAACTGGAATAAATAGTAGAGTATTAGGACATCATGGTGTTGGCTTCTTATGGAATATTGAAAAGTGGGATATTAAAAAATGATTACCTTTATAAGAAAGTTCCTTCTTTGTCCTTTAGTTACATTTTTTATATTAACTTTTATGATATTTATTATTGCCCATACAATGCCAGGTGATCCTTTATACTCAATATATGGTGACTCTGCTAAAAATATTTCAAAACTTCAAAGGGAAAATATTATTAAAAATATGGGTCTTAATAAACCTTTATTAGTTCAATATAAAGGCTGGATTAATAATGTATTTAAAGGGAAGTTAGGTAAATCCTTTAAATATGGTGTTAATGTAATAAATATAATAAAAAAAGCCCTTAATAATACTTTATTTTTGACAATTATAATACTTATTTTTATTATTATACTTTCTTTACTACTTGGTATTATATGTGCTTTAAACGAAGGTAATTTATTAGATTATATTATTACTAAAGTTGGTACCTTCTTATACTGTATTCCAGCATTTTGGTTAGCTTTAGTTTTTATCCTTATATTTAGTGTTAAATTAAATATATTTCCTTCATCAGGGGTTTATGATATAGGTAAAGAGGGAAACTTTTTAAATAAATTAAAGCATACAATACTACCATCCTCTGTAATTATTATTGGTCATATAGGCTATTATTCTAATTTCATTAGAAATAAAGTATTAGAGGAAATAAAAAATAATTATGTTATTTTAGCAAAATCAAAGGGTATATCTAGAAAAGAAATCCTAATAAAACATATTCTAAAAAATATTATGCCTAGCTTTATTATTTTAATATCAACATCGTTAAACCATATTATAGGTGGATCCCTTGTAATTGAATATATTTTTTCATATCCAGGCATTGGTAAATATATTTTTGAATCCGCAAAATTTCATGACTATCCTTTATTAATGGGCTGTATTGTTATAATTGGATTTCTAGTTATTTTAGTTAATATAAGCGCTGAATTAGTCTCAGTTTATTTAGACCCTAGAATCATTGAGGAGTGATCATATGAGTTCTAAAGCTCTATTTTCTCCATTAGATAAAACAAACAAATCTAAAAAACAACCTAATATAAAAATAAGAAAATTAAATAAAAATTTTCCTTATGTATCTATTTTATTTTTAATGACAATTGCTTTTTTTTCATTTATCTTTACTTTTTTCATAAAAGAAGCACCAAACTATATAAATTTAAATAGAACTTATATTTCTCCAAATACAAATTTTTTATTTGGAACAGATTCTTTAGGTAGAGATATTTTTTTAAATATTCTATACGGTGGAAAAATTTCTATTTCAATTGGTATTTTATCGATGTTTACCTCTAGTATTATTGGTATATTATATGGCTCTATTAGTGGTTATTTTGGTGGGACTTTAGATAAAATAATGATGAGATTAATAGACATCTTTTTAATAATACCACCTATTGTCTCTATTGCTTTTTTACAGTCTTTCTTCGAAAAAAGAGGCATAATACAAATAGTATTAGTAATATCTATTATTAGTTGGATGAAAATAGCTAAAGTAGTTAGAAGTGAAGTTTTAAAAATTAAACAATATGATTTTATATTAGCCTCTAAATTACTAGGTGCAAATTTTTTTCATGTAATGTTTAGACACTTAATACCTAATGTTCTACCAACGATAATATATATGTGTTGTTTAACCGTTGCAAAAGGAATTTTAACAGAATCAACTTTAAGTTTTTTAGGACTTGGTCTTCCTCAAAATATTCCCTCCTGGGGAAATATGCTTATAAATGCTCAAAGAGATATTTTATTAAATAAGTGGTGGACTAGTATATTCCCAGGTTTATTTATTATAATAACAGTCTTTTCAATAACTAACATTGGAGAATACTTAAGAAAAAAACTCTCTAGAAAACAAAGTTTCTTATAAATATAAAAAACCAAGAACCTTTTAAGTTCTTGGTTTTTCTATGTTTAGTATTTTCCTTGAGCATGCATAGCTTCTGCTACTTTAACAAATCCTGCTATATTTGCTCCTTTAACTAAATTATATCCAAGTCCATATTCTTTAGCCGCTTCCATTGCATTGTTGTGAATATTTACCATTATTTCTTTAAGTTTTGCATCTACTTCTTCTTCTGTCCATGACATTCTCATACTATTTTGACTCATTTCTAATGCTGATGTTGCAACTCCACCTGCATTTGCTGCCTTAGCAGGTCCTATGATTACTCCCTTTTCCATTAAGTAATCCATTGCATCATTTGTACATGGCATATTAGATGCTTCTGTTATGAATTTAACTCCATTTTCTACTATCTTCTTAGCATCTTCTAAGTGAATTTCGTTTTGAGTTGCACATGGCATTACTATATCTACGTCTACTCCCCATGGCTTTTCTCCTTCGAAGTATTCAACACCAAATTTATCTGCATAATCTTTAACCATGTCTCTTCCTGAAGCTCTCATTTCTAACATATAATCTATTTTTTCTCCAGTTATTCCATCTGGGTCATAGATGTATCCATCAGGTCCTGAAAGTGTTACTACCTTTCCGCCTAATTCACTTATCTTTTGAGCAGCTCCCCAAGCAACATTACCAAATCCTGATACTGCTACTGTTTTACCTTCAAAAGTTTCTCCTTCATGCTTTAACATTTCATTACAGAAGTAAGTTGCTCCGAATCCTGTTGCTTCTGGTCTTATTAAACTTCCACCATAAGCTAGGCCTTTTCCTGTAAGCACTCCATTTTCAAATGCTCCTCTTATTCTTCTGTATTGTCCGTAAAGGTATCCGATTTCTCTTCCACCTACTCCTATATCTCCTGCTGGTACATCTACATCTGGTCCTATATGTCTATATAATTCTGTCATAAAGCTTTCACAGAATCTCATTATTTCTCCATCTGATTTTCCTCTAGGATCAAAGTCTGATCCACCTTTTCCTCCTCCTATTGGAAGACCTGTTAATGAGTTTTTAAATATTTGTTCAAATCCTAAGAACTTAATAATTCCTAAATAAACTGATGGATGGAATCTAAGCCCACCTTTGTAAGGTCCTATTGCTCCATTGAATTGAACTCTGAATCCACGGTTAACTTGTGTATTACCTTCGTCATCAACCCATGGTACTCTAAACATAATCTGTCTTTCTGGCTCACAAATTCTTTCTAATAGATTAGCATCTACAAACTGAGGATTTTTCTTAAGTACAGGCTCTAAGGAACCTAATACCTCCTCTACTGCTTGTAAAAATTCTGGTTCATTAGCGTTTCTTTCTTTAACTTGATTAAATACATCTTGAATATAACCCATTTTGTTCATCTCCCTTTATATTATTTAAAACATATTTAATAAAATACCAGCTGCTACTGCAGATCCTATAACACCAGCAACATTTGGTCCCATAGCATGCATAAGTAAAAAGTTAGATGGATTTTCTTCACGTCCAACCTTCTGAACAACCCTAGCTGCCATCGGTACAGCTGATACTCCTGCTGCTCCTATCATTGGATTAATCTTACCCTTACTTAGTTTATACA
Organism: Bacillota bacterium; assembly: GCA_009711765.1. Lineage (GTDB taxonomy): Bacteria > Bacillota > Clostridia > Tissierellales > MES13 > MES13. The sequence continues at coordinate 11,804 of VEND01000054.1, forward strand.
TAATTTTACCGAATAATACACCAGAAATTGTTCCTACTGAAAATGCTATAAGTCCTAAAGCTACAATTTTTAGAGTACTTGCCTGTAAAAATACATCTGCACTTGCTTTAGCTCCGACTGTTATTCCTAGGATGATTGTAACTATGTACATAAATGAGTTTTGTGCAGTTTCTGCTAATTTAGGTACCACACCTGATTCCCTTATAAGATTTCCAAACATCAACATTCCTATTAAAGGTGCAGATGATGGTAATAATTTTATAGTAAAGATAGCAACTAGTACTGGAAAAACTACCTTTTCTTTTTTACTAACTGGTCTTAGTTGTTTCATTTTTACTTGTCTTTCTTCTTTAGTTGTTAATAAACGTATTATAGGTGGTTGAATTATTGGTACCAACGCCATATAAGAGTATGCTGCTAATGCAATTGGTCCTAATAAATCAGGTGCTAATTGGCCTGTTAAAAATATTGCTGTTGGTCCATCAGCTCCTCCTATTATACCTATAGATGCTGCTTCATTTAATGGAAATCCTAATAATACTGCTCCTATTAAAGCAAAGAATATACCAAATTGTGCAGCAGCTCCTAATAAAACGCTTTTTGGATTTGCTATTAAAGGTCCAAAATCAGTACTTGCTCCAACGCATAAAAATATTAATGGTGGATAAATTCCTCTTTTAGTACCTTCATATAAGTAATGCAGTAATCCATCTTCAGCCATTAAACCTGTTCCTGGTAAGTTAACAAGTAACATACCAAAGGCTATTGGTATTAATAGATACGGTTCATATCCTTTATTAATTGCTAAATATAAAAATACACAAGCAATAATAATCATTATAATTTCATTTACACTGGTTTGTAATATCCCTGTGCTTGTCCAAAAGTTATGCAACATTTGTCCCATTTAAAATTCCATCCCTTCTATTTATTTAAGGTTTAGTCTAAAGTAACTAATACTTCTTCTACTTCAACCTGTGCTCCCTTTGATGTATTTATCGATGAAACTACACCGTCTTTTGGTGCAACAATTTCATTTTCCATTTTCATAGCCTCTAACACAACTAAAACCTGGCCTTCTTTAACATTTTCTCCTTCACTTACTTTAATATCAAATATTGACCCCGGCATAGGAGCAACAACCTCTTCTCCATCACTTGAAGCAGCCTCTTTAACTGGCTCTTTCTTTTCTACTGGTTTTTTTGGAGCCTCCTTTTTAACTTCCTTTGTTGCAGTTGCTGTAGCAGTTGTTGCAGCTGATTCTTCTGAACCTAACTTTTCTACCTCTATTTCATATACCTCTCCATCTAAACGAATTCTATATTTATCCATTTTAATTTCCTCCTGACTTTTTTAACTTACCTTTTTTATACTTTTTATTTTAATATTAGATGACCTTTTCTTTTCACTTGATGCTATAGCTGCTGTAAATGCAGCAACTAATGCTTTATTATCACTTAAATCTACATCACTTTTAACTTTACTTTTTTTATTTTTTATATTTTTACTTTTGTTAACTGTTTTAGATACTTTTTTTTCATTTTTATCTTCTTTAAATACAACTTTAAAAAGCTGTAATATAAAAGATATTGAAAGTAAAGTAAGAAATACAACACTCATACTTATAACAGTAACATTAAAAACTTTAATTAAATCAGAACCACCTGTCATTTATTTACACCACCTTTAATCTATTGATAATTCTATATGGTAAACATCAGGTTCCCTATCTATTAAAAACTTTTCAGCAACCTGTGGGAATAATGCATAGGATAATACATCTTCCTCAGACTGATATAGACCTTCTATCTCTTCTTTATATTTATCAAAGGCATCTTCAAGTAAATCAGCAGGTCTTTGTGTAATTACCTTTTCATCACCTATGATCTTTTTCTTAATATCTTCTTTAATTGGCCCTGGGGATTTTCCATAATAACCCTTTACATAATCTTTAATTTCCTTTGGAACCATTTTGTATCTTTCACCTGTTAATACATTAAATACTGACTGAGTACCAACCATCTGACTTAAAGGTGTTACAAGGGGTGGAAATCCTAATTCTTCTCTAACCTTTGGTACTTCTGCTAATACTTCTTCATATTTATCTTCTGCATTTTGTGCTTTAAGCTGTGATAAAAGATTTGAAAGCATTCCACCAGGAACTTGATAGCTTAAAGTTTTAGGTTCTGTCTCTAAAACCTTAAGATTTAGTGTTCCATCGTCTGTATACTTTTTCTTAATTGGTTTAAAATATGCTGCTATATCCTCTAATAAATCAATATTTAGTTCTGGGTCTCTATCAGTATTTTTATAAGTCATTGCAAAGGGTTCTGTTGGAGGCTGTGATGTTCCTGTTGCAAAGGGACTTATGGCAGTATCTATAATATCTACCCCTGCTTCTATGGCTTTTACATAGGACATTTGAGCAATTCCACTTGTACAGTGATTATGAAGTTCTATAGGTAAATCTGTTGTCTTTTTAATCATTTTTATTAACTCATATGCTTTATATGGAGTTAATATTCCTGACATATCCTTAATACATATAGAATCTGCCCCTAACTTTTCCATTTCCTTTATCTTATCTAAATAATAACTTGTAGTATGTATTTTACTGGTAGTATAAGATATCGCGCACTGACAATGAGCCCCTGCTTCTTTTACAGTTTTAATTGACTTTTCTAAATTTCTTGTATCATTCAATGCATCAAATATACGTACTATGTCGATACCATTTTCTATAGCTTTTTTAATAAACTTTTCTACTATATCATCTGGATAGTGCTTATATCCTAGTATGTTTTGACCTCTTAAAAGCATTTGTAGTTTTGTATTTTTTACTTTAGCTCTTATTTTTCTTAATCTTTCCCATGGATCTTCATTTAGATATCTAAGGCAAGCATCAAATGTAGCTCCCCCCCAAACTTCCATAGCATGATATCCTACCTTATCCATCTTTTCTAAAATAGGTAACATTTCTTCTGTTTTTAACCTCGTTGCTATTAAAGATTGATGTCCATCTCTTAAAGCTGTTTCTGTTATTTTTAACTTTTTCATTAAGTTCACCCCATCTATTTATTAAAAATTCCCAAAATGATTGGCTGATAGATAATCTACCAACCAATTATATTTTTACTTATTAACTGCTTCTTCTAATCTTTTTAAACCTTCTTTTATATTATCTAAACTAGTTGCATAGGATAATCTAACATAATTATCACTACCAAAACCTGCACCTGGTATTACAGCAACCTTAACAGTATCTAATAAATATTCAGCAAAGTCCATAGAACCTTTAATAACTTTTCCATCTATTTCTTTTCCTATAACCTCTGATATATTTATCATTACATAAAAAGCACCTTCAGGTTTTCTACATGATAAATTATTTATAGAATTTATCTTTTCAACCATATAATTTCTTCTCTCAGTAAATGCTTTAACCATCTCATCAAGTGCATCTTGATTCCCATTAAGGGCTTCAATACTTGCATATTGTGCCACTGTATTAGGATTAGATGTAGCGTGACTTTGAACATTAGTCATAATCTTAGCTATTTCTTTATTACAAGCTGTATATCCTATTCTCCAACCTGTCATAGCATAACATTTACTCATTCCATTTATAACAATAGTTAAATTTTTAATTTTTTCTCCAAAGGATGCAACACTTATATGTTTCCCAGAATATATTAATTTTTCATATATCTCATCTGAAACTATGTATATATTGTTTTCAACCGCTATTTCAGCAATTTCTTTTAATTCTTCCTCAGTATATACAGTTCCTGTAGGATTACTTGGGCTGTTTAACAATATAGCTTTAGTATTTTCATTAATAGCTTCAACTAAAGCTTCTTTAGTGTACTTGAAACCCTTTTCTTCATCTGTTTCAACAAAAACTGGCTTTCCATCTGCCATTTTTACTAATTCAGGATAACTAACCCAATATGGTATAGGAATTATAACTTCATCCCCTGGATTTAATATAGCTTGAAATGTATTAAATAATGAATGTTTAGCTCCATTTGATACAACTATATTTTCAGGTTTATAATCTAGGTCATTATCATTTTTTAACTTATTACATATTGCCTTTTTTAAATCTGGTAACCCTGAAGAAGATGTATAACCTATATCTCCACCTTCAATAGCTTCAATAGCTTTATCTCTAATGTTTTTAGGAGTATTAAAATCTGGTTCCCCTGCTCCAAAACTTACAACGTCCTCTCCGTCGGCTTTCATTTTTTTTGCTTTAGCTGTAATAGCTAAAGTTACTGATGGTGAAATTTTACTATTCTTTTTAGATAACATAAAAGAAAATCCTCCTTAAAAGTATTTAAATTTAATTATTTCCTATCAATAATATGTTGCAAATTAAAATGATTATGCTATAATTTCCTTAAAATATATTATTTAATTTTATTAACCTATTTCCTTTTACGAGTTTATTGTACCACATGATTTTTTTGATGTATATGGATTTTATAATGTATTTTAAACTTTTTTCTTAAATAAAAAAAGTATATTTTAGATTTGCTTAAATTTTTTAGGAGGTGCTTTTATGGATCCCACAGATTGGGATATAATTAAAATTCTTCAAGATGATGGTAGGATATCAATGAAAGAATTGGGAAAAATGGTAGCATTAAGTCCCCCTGCTGTTGCTGAAAGGGTAAAAAGGCTTGAAGAAAGCGGTGTTATATCTGGTTATAAAGCTACTATAAATCCTGATAAGCTTAATAGAACAATTAATGCTTTTATTAATGTTGCTATGAAAGTAGAAAAACATGAAAAATTCAAAGAATTTGTAAATAGCAATAAATATGTAACTGAATGTCATCATGTTACAGGTCCATATTGTATGATAATTAAAGCTAGTTTTGATAAAATGTCAGCCTTAGAAGAATTAATAGGTAAAGTTCAAATTTTTGGAGATACAGAAACCTTCATTATTTTATCTAGTCCTGTTGAAAGCAAAATATTAGAACCTACAGACAGTAAGAAAAATAAAGATATAAAAGATTTTAGGACTCATTTATTACCATAATAAAAAACTCCCTTTTTAAAATTTAAGGGAGTTTAATCTTTATCTTTTATACTTAACATTATTGACCTTTTGAAATCCTAATCCTGGATTATCATTAAGTGTAATTTTATAATCATTAAATATAGCTCCTCCATCTATTGGATCTTCTTTACATAATACCGGTCCATCTAAATCTACTTTAGTTATTATTTTCTTAGCAGCTGCAAGATGTACTGCTGCTGTAACACTAATCTTACTTTCAAGCATACATCCTATCATACATTCTATGCCATATATTTCTGCCATAGAACATATTTTTAATGCATTGTGAATTCCTCCTGTTTTCATTAATTTAATATTTAGTAAATCTGCTGCTCTCATTTGTATTATTTTCATAGCATCCATTGGAGAAAATACACTTTCATCTGCTAATACTGGAATATCAACATTATTAGTTACAAGTTTTAATCCGTCAAAATCATGGGCTTGAACCGGTTGTTCAACAAGCTCAATATTTATTCCTGCATCTTCCATTTTTCTTAGGGTATATACTGCTTCTTTTGGTTTCCATCCTTGATTTGCATCTATTCTTAAATCAACATCATAACCAACTGCATCCCTTATAGCTTTCATTCTTTTAATATCTAAATCAGCATTTTTGCCTACTTTAATCTTTAATGTTTTATATCCTTCATTTATTGCTTTTATACTATCTCTAGCCATTTCATCAGGATCATTTACACTTATAGTTATATCAGTGATAATTTCTTTTCTATATCCACCTAACAACTTATAAACTGGTGCATTATATAATTGCCCAAATAAATCATATAAAGCTATATCTACTGCAGCCTTTGCACTGGTGTTTTTGACCACTGATTTATCTAGTCTTATCATTATTTCTTCTAAATTTTCAATATCCATTCCTATTAGATGTTTTTTTATATGGGTTTTTATAGCCCCTGTAATAGCCCCTGTTGTATCTCCTGTTATTACTCCTGTTGGTGGAGCTTCCCCATAACCTATATTTCCTGTATCAGTTTCTATTTTTACTACAACATCTTCAACACTTTTCACTGTTCTTAGAGCTGTTTTAAATGGCCTTTTTAATGGTATCGAAAGATATCCTATTTTAATATCTGTAATTTTCATTAAGATCCTCCTTTTTATTGTTAGTTAAGCTTATAATGCTAAAATTAATCAAAAATACAAAAAAGGCCTAATCAATGTAAATACATTAATCAGGCCTTGTCTATGACAATGTCTTGAAACATCTAAATAAACAAGTGTCTAAAATTTTCTATTTAATTACATTTTAGCATAGCATATATATTAATACAATAACTATTTCTAATTTTTACTAAATTATTGGTCTATAATACTATGTTCTAATATGTTTTTTAAAGGTGGTGGGTCAATCTGTAATGGTGTAAATATAGATATACTTAAAAATCCTATTACAAGTATCATTGATAAAAACTTTCCGATTTTTTTCATTAATATTCCCCCTTTAACTTTTTATTTAATAAATCTTTAGCTTCCTTTATATAATCATTTTCTAAATATAAAGAAAGAATTTTATTAAAGTTTCGATTTTCATTTAAAACTTCTTTCTTTTTAGAATTTAAAATATCTTCACTTAAGGTAAAAGCACCTTTATAATTGTTTTCTTCATAATAAAAATCTAATAGCTTTGAAATAATATTTACATCTTTAGGGGATATTTCTAAAGCTTTTTTATAATATTTTTCTGTAAGATTATTATTCTTTAAATACCTATATATATTTCCTAACTCTAAATAAATATATTTTAGATAATAACTTTCTTTTGATATATTAGGTAATAAAATGACAACTTTATTAACGTATTCTAAAATTTTTTCTTTATCATCTTTATCTTTGTATATATCAACCATATTTAAATATATAGCACATTTTTCATCATAATTATTCATATATTCTAATATCCATAATACTTGTCTATAAGTTTCTAAAGCATCAAAATATCTATGTAGTTTTATATAACAATTTGCTTTTAACATTAAAAACTTTTTCATTTCTACATAATCAGTTTCATAAGCATAGCTTTCAGCTAAATTTATTTCTTTTAAAGCCTTTTTATATTCTTCTAACTTTTTATAACTTAATGCCCTATTATAATGTATCTTTGCCTTATATTCCTTTGGTATATCTTTACTTAAGGGAATAATCAAATTACTAAAAGTAATAGCCTCATTATATTTTTCAGTTTTTATACAGCTTACTGTTATTTTATTTATAATTATATAACTATCATTCCTATTAGTAATAAAATGATTTTCTAAAGACTTTAAATAGTATGTATATTCTTTATTTGTATCTCCTATTTCAGAGTATAAATCACCTAATAATTCATATATTATAACTTTTTTATCATAGAACTTCCATTCCATTAATAACTTTTCTAGATCATTAATATATTTATCTTCAATATTAAAACTATCTAAATTTATCCTCTTTTTTAACTCACTGATATAAATATCTACTACTCTTTCAGCATCTTCTTTTTTTTCTATTTCTAAAAAATCTATTTTTTTTAGCATATTAACACCTCCTTAAATTTTCTATTAGTTTGGTGTATGTAATTATAAATAAATATCAGAAAATTCTATGTTAATCTTTTCAATTCTATTATTATATATATCTTTTTTAATTCCTGTTTGTTTTAAAATAGTAATAGGAAGTCTTATAATAAATTTAGTCCAGTTATTATATTCACTTTCTACTGTGATTTTACCATCATGAAGTTCAACTAGTCCTTTCACTATAGATAATCCAACTCCACTACCTTCTTGTTTTCTTGTAAGGGATTTATCAGCTTGACCTAATCTATCAAATATAATTTCTTTTTTTTCTTCATTTATTCCAATTCCCGTATCTTTAACTGAAATAATAACTTCTTTATCCTGTTTAGTTATTTTTAATTCTATTTTATCTCCTTCATTTGTAAATTTAATAGCATTAGATAACAAGTTTAGAACTATCCTTTCCATAGCATCAGAATCAATAGCTGTATTTATAACCTCTTTATCTGTATCAAAAACAAATTTTATATTTCTATTACTCATATAATCAACAACAGATGTGGTTATATCTTCAATTAAGCCTACAATATTTAAATTCTCTTTTCTCAATCTATAAAAACCTGAATCTATTTTAGTAATATCTATCATATTATTAATAAGTCTAAGTAAACGATAGCAATTTTGTCTCATAGTTTTAATATATTTTTTCATTTTATTATCAATATCTATATCTTTATTATTAATTTGTGTATTCATTAATTGGACTGTAGCTAGTATTATATTTAAAGGTGTTCTAAATTCATGGGATAAATTTGCAAAAAATTCAGTTGTTAACTTATTATATTCAACTGCATCTATAAGTTTTTTTTCTGCTATTTTTCTAAGTTTGATTTCTTTTTTTCTTTTAGTAATATCCCTTATTACTGTATATGATATAAGTCTTCCCTCATGGGGAAATACTGAAGATTTTACTTGAACATCTTTTATATCTCCCTGTTTTGTTATTACTTTAGCTTCATATAAAGGAGTGGTATTTTTATTTTCTATCATTTTTTTATATTCTCTTTTATAAGTACTATGATAATCTGGATGTATATATTTAAATAAACTATCTTCTTTTATATCCAAATAATCACTAATATTTAATAACTCTATTCCCTTCTTATTTGCACTTATTATCTTACCATATTCATGTAAGTAAACTGCATCCGGAGAATTTTCATATAATTTTCTATATCGCTGTCTGCTCTCATATAATTTTTTTACTAAGTTCTTTTGTATTGAAACATCACTTAATATATTTAAAATAGAAGTTTCCTCTTTTTTATTTATAACAGATTTTTTTACTTTAAAAGTTTTTTCATCTTTTTTTATATTTAGAGATATATTTTCTAACTCATTCTCAATTAAAATCTTATCTGCTTTTTTAAACTTTTCTTTTGCTTCCTTACCAAATAATTTCCATATACTTTTATTTATTATATCAATTCCATTAAAATATTTAATAAACCTTTCATTATAGTCTAAAAGGTTTCCTTTAGAGTCAGTAATATATGCAGGTTCAGTTAAAGCATTGAGTATTTCATTTTGTGAATGTTTTTTTTCTTCACTAAATTTTTCAGTATCATCTCTAAATACCCATATCATACTTTTAGTATTCTTATCATCATATAACAACCTATGTGTCATTTTAATAACTTGTCCATTATTTAAATAAAGAACTTTTTCATATTCTAATTTTTTTAAGTTTTCAGGATACTTTAAATCTATTTTATAAGAATTTCTTATTCGTTTATTTATTATTGAATTTAGTAATCCAATATTATCATAATTTACAATTCCCCATATATTATTGAATTTTTCGTTCTTATATAAAATTTTGTTTTCTTCATTGACAGCCAAAAAACCTACATCGGTTAAAGTTAAATCTAATATTGATTTTTCAATAACCTGTTTATTATTGGTCATTTAAAACACCTCTTTATTTTTCTACCTAATATTACATATTCTCTCACATTGGAAAATTTCCTCTTTATTTGTAATATTTTTATTATATTATAAAAAAAAGGCTACCTTAAAAGGTAGCCATAAATTTTTATTTATCACAACAACTATTTTTTTTAACTCTATTACAAATGCATTCTTCTTTATAAGTAGTAATATGTTTAATAAAGTCTAATACTTCGTTTACTACTTCTTCATTTATTGAGTATATCATCCATTTTCCTTTTTTATGTCCATTAACTAAACCTGAACTCTTAAGTATTTTCATATGATGTGAAATAGTTGGTTGCGTCAAATCAAGTCCCTTTATGATATCACAAGCACATAACTCACCACAAGAAAGCATATCTAATATTAGTAATCTGCTTTTGTCTGATAGTGCTTTGAAAATTTCTATTTTATCCTCCATATTATCACTCCATTATATTAGTATATATGAATATTAGAAGTTCTGATATATGTAAATATTTTTATCTTAACTTCATATATTTATCATAGATTTCTTTCTAAATGTTTATTACTCCTACATTTTTAACACTCTTTATTTTCGTAATGTAGAAAAACTACCTACTATAAGTAATATTGCACCGAGCCATCTAAAAGTAGTTGTATATTCTTTTATCATTATTAAATACCTTTCTGTATCCATACTTCCAAATTTTAATAAATAGTCATTAGCAAGAGATTTGCCTATATTAACACTTTTAATTAGAATAATTAAACCTATTATTGAAACTATCCCTGAAATTAGTCTTAAGATTATATCTTTATCTAACTTCATATAATCACCCCTCATATGCCTTTATTATATAACTACTAAATAGGGGAATCAAATATTTTTTAAAAATTGAAATCCAGTATATACTGGATTTTATCTATCAAGATAAGCTCTAAACATCCATATATTTTTTTCATAGAAACCAATAACATCGCCTAATTATACTAACGTATACTCATCATTATTAGCTTCTGCTAAATTAGCTGTTTCCCTAATATCTTTTAATATAGTTTCAAAATCATTTATTAATATTTGAGCTATAGTTGAAGGATTAATATCTTCATTTGGAGCTTCTTTTACTATAGCAACCTTAATATACTCCCTCATTGAAGCGAGTGGGTAATATTCAAGCATTTTTATTCTTTCAGCTATCACATCAAACTGTTCTGCTTTTACATTATAAAGTTCTTCTAACTCTTCATGAAAATCATAAAATCCTATACCAACAAAACTTAAAATATCTGATAGTTTTTAAAAGCATGAAACTTTAAAACTTATAATGATATTATGTTATAAAATATATTATTTTGTATTAAAACTTTAATTTTTTACGACAAATATTTTCCCGGGTAATATTATGTAATAATATTAGGAATAACAATGAATATATTTACTTACAAAATATCTAAAGTTTTTTATTATAAGTTATGAATGTGAAGTTTAGTGCAAATTAAAAAGACTTTTGTAAATACAAAAGTCTTTTTATAATAATTTTCAATTCATTTTTATACCTCTTACCCCTATAAAAGGTGATAAAAAAGGTAGTTTTAGTTTCTTATATATACTCACTTTTTCATCTAATTTTAATCCTTTATTAATAAATACTTTTACTCCTCTATAATCATATTGATTATATTTATCTTTCTTTTTGAAATTTCTCACTTTCTCTACACGGAGACTTTTAGATATTGACTTAGCTCACCCTTGACAGGATAATTTTATATCAATTAAAACATCTAAATTATTATTTTTTAAATAATTTAAAACATCATTATCAACTACTATCATTTTCATCTCTCCTCTCTACCCTATAGGGGTATACCTTTATTATACGTCATATTATTAAATTTTGAAAGTAAAAATTTTGTAAATAATACTTGAAAGTTTTGGTATTATGATATAATTTTAAATATATGAGTAAATATTATTTTATGGAGTGACAATATGTTTAAACCCATTATAAATAACATGTTTTTAATAATATCATTTATGTATATAACAATAAAACTTAAAAATATCATTATTATTAAAACCAAAAATAAATCTATTATAAAAAGACTAACACCCTTAGCTTATAGTATTTTGTCAATTTTAATTATGCAATATCCCCTTTCTTATAAGGGAATAATATTTGATTTAAGAACAGTACCAATATTTTTAGTCTCCTATAGATTAGGTTTTAAAGCTGGGATTTTAACTAGTATTTTACCTATAATTTATAGGTTATTTTTAGGTGGAAGTACTACTTTACAAGGTGTTTTATTAGGTATTTTATTACCTAGTATTTTAGGTTCTTTCTTTTATAGAAAAGAAAAAACTAACCACTTAATTGCAAAAATTACTATAAAAAAATTGCTATTAACTTTTTTATCTTTTCATTTTGTTCATAAATTTTTACTTTTAATAACATTAGATATAACTATTGGATTTTGGTTTAAAATAAGTTCTATTATGATATTAACATCTACTATTTCTATATTATGTATAGCTTTAATGATTAACGATGATAGAGAAAATATAAATCTACACAAAGGATTGAAGTATTTATCTAATCATGACTATTTAACTACATTACCTAATTTAAGATATTTTAAATCTAAAGTAAACAATTTATTAGAAAATGATGTGCCTTTAGTTATTGCTATGTTAGATATTGATTATTTTAAAATATATAATGATACTAATGGACACCCTGCCGGAGATGAAGTTTTAAGAAGTTTAGCTCAATTATTAAAAGATAATACAAGAACTAATATGAGAAGGTATAAAGATTATATTGCAAGATATGGTGGAGAAGAATTTATTATTTGTTTTAGTGATATTAATAATATAGATTTTTCTTATAAATTAGCTGAAAGGATCCGTAAATCTATTGAAAATTATCCATTTAAAAAAGAAGATTCTCAACCAATGGATACACTAACAGTATCCATTGGTTTAAGTACAATTAGTTATAAAAAGGATCTAGATAAACTTATAAAAGAGGCAGATAAAGCCTTATATGTTTCTAAATCTAATGGTAAAAATTGTGTATCAATTTTTAATGAAGATACTTTACCTAAAAATACTTAAGTATTTTTAGGTAGCTTTATTGTAAATATAGTTCCTTTATCCTTTTGACTTTCAACACTTATACTACCTTTATGTTTATCTATAATCTCTTTAGTAATGGTTAATCCTATACCTACTCCTCCAGTTTTTCTATTTCTTGACTTTTCTGCTCTGTATAATCTTTCAAATACAAAAGGTAAATCTTTTTTATCTATTCCAATTCCATTATCCTTTATTTTAATTATAATATTTTTTATATCTTCATTTAGTGTAATATTTACTGTGCCTTCAGTAAAACTAAACTTATATGCATTAGATATAATATTTAATAAAACTTGTCTTATTTTGTTTTTATCATCATTAATGTATATATCCTTTTTAATATGATAATTTAGATTAATACTTTTATTTTTAAACTGATATTTAAATCCATCTATAACCTCTTCTATCAATTCTGATATATTAAACTTTTCTTTATCTAAGTAATTTTTATGGTTTTCAATAGCTGTTAAATACTTTAATTGTCCTATTAAATTTATTAGTCTATTAACCTCGGAATTTATTATTGATAATCTTTTTTTAGTAGTAGGAAAAACCCCATCAACTAGTGCTTCGATTTGGTTTTGTAAAACTGTAAGGGGTGTTCTTAATTCATGGGATATATCCGATGTCAATCTTTTTCTTAAGTCCTTTTGTTTCTTTAAAGATATTGCTAAATGATTAATAGAATCAGATAATTCCTTTAATTCGTTTATATTATTATTTTGTTTAATTCTAGCATCTAAATTTCCATTTCTTAAATTATTTGAAACTTTTGTTATATTTACAATTGGACTAGAAATTATTTTTGAAAAGTAAGTGCCTAATAAAATTGCTACTAAACTTGATATTATTGCTCCAATAATTATTGACCTTTTAATATCATTTGTAAATATTATATCCCTTTTATTTACATTAAATGGACCATAATAACCAATTTTCACACTACCAATTATTTCTCCATTAACTTCTAAATTATGAATACTACTTTCATAATTTTTATTATCTTTCATACTATTATGCATTCTACTCATCATATTATTATGCATTTTATCCATCATGCCCATTTTTTTCATCATATCTGTGTGCATATTAACATCTGTCTTAGAATTATGAATAAAAACTATCCTGCCCTTATTATTTTTTATAGTTATATCAAAACTATCTAAAACTTTAGTATTCTCAAGTTCATTTAAATTTTTTTCATCCCAAGAATTATCCATTGAATAAAAATGTTCAATTATTTCTATAACCTCTTTGACTCTATTTTTTTGTTCAATAGTTAGGTAATTATTAAATTTATTAAATAGGGTTAAATTTGTAATAAGACTTACTAATATTATTGAAAATATAGTACCACTTAGCATTATTAAAATGATCCTTGTTCTAAGTTTATTAAACATATTAACCCCCTATAAATCTATATCCTACTCCATAAACTGTTTTTATATATTTATTATAGTCATCTTCTATTTTTCTTCTAAGATTTTTAATATGGGTATCTATGGTTCTATCATAACCATCGTAATCAAACCCTAATATATTTATTACTAATTCTTCTCTACTAAAAACTTTATTTTTATTCTTACTTAAAATTTTAAGTATATTAAATTCAGTAGGCGTAAGATTTAAAACTTCACCTTTTTTTATAACTTCCATTTTACTTTTATCAATAACTAAATCATCATTATTAAATCTAATAATATCTTTTTTTATTATATCTTTATCTAGTCTTCTTTTAATAGCTCTTATTCTAGCTAGAAGTTCTTTAACACTAAAGGGCTTAACCATATAATCATCTGCACCTATGTCTAATCCCTTTATTCTATCTCCCTCTGAAACTTTAGCTGTTAACATTAAAATGGGAACATTTGACTTAGATCTGATTTTTTTACATACTTCTTCCCCTGATAAATCAGGTAACATTAAATCTAATACTATAAAATGTATATCTTCTTTATTAAAAATATCTAAAGCATCTTTTCCATTAGAAGCTTTAAACACATTATATTCATCTTTCATTAAATAAGCTTCAACTACTTCTAATATTTGTTCTTCATCGTCAATGATTAATATGTTTTTTATCATCTCTTCACCTCTTTTAATATATTATAAAGTCCAGTATATTCATACTGGACTCTTTAATTAATATTTTAAAAGTTCTAATCTTCTCTTAAATTCTTCTTCTTCTATCTCACCTTTAGCGTATTTTTCCTTTAATATATTTATAGCCCTATCATCTTTATTGTAATCATTTTTTTTATTATTTTTCAATATAAAGTAAAGAAAAACACCAATTGCTATGATAAAAAGGATTCCCATAAATCCACCTCCCATTCCCATGAAAGTAAATGGGCTATGTCCATATCTAAAAATACATCCCATATAAAAACCTCCTTTTGTTTTAACTTAATTATAAAATATAAATCTGAAGAAATTATGAAGTTAGGCTTTTATGTAACATAGGTTACAAATTTTTGTAAGCTATGATGTTATAATAATCTATAAGTTCAATATTTAACCAAAAGGAGTGTTTTTTGTGAAAATAACAATTATATGTTCAGCTAAAAGCAATAATCACCCTAAAAATCCTTTTGAAATGAAAACCGATTCAAGATTTGCAAATGCTAAATTTATACCCCATTTAAAAGATGAAAAAAAGGTATGTACAGTTTGTGGTAAAGATTGTTTTTGGTGTAGAAAGGAATATGATTTAGATTTTAGTAAAAAAATAAATGAATTAATTAAATTACCTGATTTATATCCACTATTTGTTGATTATCCTAAAAACTACTTACCTAAAGAATTAAAAAAAAGTGATGTCTTTATTGCAGTAGGAATACATCAAGATATACTAGTTAAACTCCCAAAACTTATTAAAAATAAAGCTAAAGCCTTGATTGTACCCATTGAAGGAACTAAGTGGGTATCTAGATGGGTAAAGGATAAAACGATAGATCAATGCACTAAATATAATATCGAATATGCTTTTCCTAAACCCTTTTGTACATTAGAAAAGAAAAATTTTAAAACTATTAATAATTTCATAGATGAATTTAAAATAGGTAAACCTAAATTTAGATTATATGTAAATAACCTAAATGAAATTACTAAGGCAGTAGTTTTACAATCTGCACCATGCGGTAATGGATATAATATAGCAAAACATTTAAAAGGAGTTAAATTAGGTAAAGATGCTAAGGAAAAAGTAGCTAAATATTGGCATAGCTTCCCTTGCATGGGAGGAATGAAAATAGATCCTGAAATAGGTGATACTATACTTCATAAAGCAGGATATACCCACTATAATGCACTTAAAAAAGCTGAAATAATTAAAGTGTAAATCATGAAAATGTTACATTATATTAATATTTTTGCCTGATGCCATTGTATGTATGTATACTTTTATGTTATAATACGCTAAAGTAGTATGTTAGAAGGGAGGGGGACTTTTTAGTCAAGTAAAATGCCTAGAAAAAAATACCTAGAAACTGTAAAACGTATAGTAATAAAGGTCGGAACATCTACAATAACCCATCCAACAGGGTTATTAAATTTAAAAAGAATGGATATAATAGTTAGACAAATTACAGATATCTTAAATCAAGATATGGAAGTTGTTTTAGTCACTTCTGGAGCAATAGGTGCTGGAATGGGGCAACTTGGTCTTAAAACTAGACCCAAAACTATACCTGAGAAACAATCTGCTGCAGCTGTTGGTCAAGGAATACTTCTTCATATGTATGGTAAATTTTTCTCAGAGTATGGAAAAACGATTGGTCAAATTTTATTAACTCAAGATGATATAGAACATCCAAAGCGTTTGTTAAATGCTAAAAATACTTGTTCAACACTTTTTAAACAAGGTGTTATACCAATAGTTAATGAAAACGATGCAGTTGTTGTTGATGAAATTAAATTTGGAGATAATGATACACTTTCAGCTTTAGTTGCGAAACTAATAGATGCTGATTTATTAATCATACTTTCTGATATAGATGGTTTATATGATTCAAACCCAAAATTAAATCCTAAAGCAAAACTTATAAACCAAGTTGATAAAATCACAAATGAACTAGAAAACCTAGCTGGTGATGCAGGAACTAATTTAGGCACAGGAGGTATGGTAACAAAATTAAAAGCAGGCAAAATAGCAACTTCTTCAGGTACATCAATGATTATAGTTAATGGCTCTAGACCAAATATAATTTATAAGGTTTTAGAAGGAGAAGATGTTGGAACATTTTTTAAATGCGATTAATAAGGGGTGTGAAAATGGATATTAAAAATTATATGTTAAATATGGGTACTAAAGCTAAAAAAGCTAGTAAAAAAATGTCTACTATAGATACTAATACCAAAAACAAAGCACTAGAATTAATGAGTAAGGCTTTATTAGAAAATAAAGAAAAAATAATTTCAGCTAATAAAAAAGATATGGATAATGGTAAAAAAAATAACCTATCAAAGGCTAAGTTAGATAGACTTCTTCTAGATGAAAAAAGAATAAATTCAATGGCTAATGGACTTAAAAAAATATCGAATTTACCAGATCCAGTAGGTGAAGGTATTAAAACAATTAAGCGTCCTAACAATTTAATAATTAATAAAATAAGGGTACCTTTAGGAGTTTTAGGTATAATTTATGAATCAAGGCCAAATGTAACTGTTGATGCAGTAGGATTATGTATTAAATCCGGTAATACAGTTATACTAAGAGGAGGTTCTGAAGCTATACATTCAAATAAAATCTTAACAGATATTATATATAAAGCCTCTTTAAAAGCTGGCCTTCCAGAAAATTCAATACAACTAGTTGAAACTACTGATAGAGAAGCTGTTAAATTTATGATGCAATTAAATGATTATATAGATGTTTTAATACCAAGGGGAGGAAAAGGATTAATTCAAGCAGTTGTTAATAATTCCACTGTCCCAGTCATTGAAACTGGTGTAGGTAATTGTCATATATTTATAGATGACACCGCTGATTTTAATATGGCTGAAAAAATTATTATTAATGCTAAAACACAAAGACCTGCTGTTTGTAATACTATGGAAACTCTTTTAGTTCATAAAGATATAAAAGATAAATTTTTACCCATAATAAAAAGAAGTCTTACTGATTTAGGTGTTGAATTAGTAGGTTGTGAAAAAACTAAGGATATTATAGATGTAGATAAAGCAACTGAAAAAGACTGGGCGAATGAATATTTAGACCTAAAATTAGCAATTAAGGTTGTTGATTCAATAGATGAAGCTATTGACCATATATATGAGTATGGCACTAAACATTCAGAATCTATAATTACTAATAATTATGAAAATTCTCAGAAATTCCATAAAGAAATAGATGCAGCTGCAGTCTATGTAAATGCTTCAACAAGATTTACCGATGGAGAAAGATATGGTTTAGGTGCAGAAATAGGTATAAGCACACAAAAGCTTCATGCTAGAGGACCAATGGGTCTAAAAGAACTTACAACAGTAAAATATACAGTATTTGGCGATGGTCAAATAAGTTAGATTAAAAGTCTCTTAGTAAGAGACTTTTTTTATATACTATATTTAGAAGAATAAATCATTATTTTAATTTTATAATTTTCCTTTCTTATTTATCTATAAAATCCCCCTATTTTGTAGTGTTTTTATAAAAAAATATTAACTATAGGTTTTCTATTTACATTAAATATTACTTATTGTATTATCATAAAAAAGGCAGAGTAGTCATTATGCGTTAAGTGTTAGAAGATGGGAAGTTGCTTCTAAACGAAGACTTGTTCACGGTATAATGACGCGTCCGCTGCATATGTTAAAAGTTTTTTACACTTTTATATTATGTGGACCTTCTCATGCCTTACAAAGGAGGTCTTAAAATGGAAAACACAAATTCTAGTAAAACTTTCGTAACAAATTCTAAACTTTCAACAAACACCTTAGTAAAAGCAGCTATGTTTATCGGTATTAGTATGATTTTAGGAAGATTTTCATTTAAAATTGCTGCAGGTACAATCGCTATAAGCTTTGGTCGGATTCCTGTTGTATTATCAGGAATGTTACTTGGCCCCTTAGCAGGAGGATTAACTGGAGCAGCTTCTGATATCATAGGTTTTTTACTTAAACCCCAGGGTGCCTTCCACCCAGGATTTACATTCAGTGCATTTTTATCAGGTTTCATTCCAGGTTTAGTTGTACTTATAAGTCGTAAGAAAAGGATGAGTTTATTTAATATTATAATATCCTTTGCATTAGTATTTATTATAGTAACAGGACTATTAAATACTTACTTTATATCTCAACTTATTGGTAAAAGTTTTTTAATTTTACTACCAGCTAGAATAAGTACAGAAATAGTAATTAATATTCTTGATGTTATTATAATCTATATACTAACACGATATAATGTCTTTAAAAGAATTTAAAAAAAGCTAGAATTTTTCTAGCTTTTTTCATCTAATAATACTTCCCTTCTTTTTCTTAAAATGTAATCTATAAGGGTAACTAATCCACTTACTAATAAATTTAGATAATAGCTTATTCCCCTCCATAAAAGCATTGCATAGGCTAATATGTTACTAGTAAAAAACACTTTAAATATAAGATAAAAACCACCTTCAGAAGCACCAACAGTCCCAGGGGTAGGCATAAATGAAACAGCCATATATAAAAGTGACTGGATAGCTAAAATATCAATAAAAGAAGCTTTAGTAAATCCTAAAGCTAAATATACAAAATATGTAATACTAAATCTAAAGGTTAATTGAATTATTGTAATTAATCCTATTTTAAAAGATACTTCTAAATTATTTTTTATTTCTTCGATACTTAATATATATTCTTCAAGGTGCTTATCTACTCTCTGTTCATACTTTTTAGGTCTTTTCATTAATTTTATTCTATGGAGAAAATTAAATACCAAATATGTTAACTTTCTTATTATTTTAGAATTAAAAAATAAGATGAATATTACTAATATACCTAAAAAATTCAAGACCATACCTACTATAACAAAAGGTAAAGCCACTTTTATATTGCTAAAGACAAAGTTTATCTTCATAATAAACATAGCTATAGAATAAAGGGTAACTATCAACTGATATATAATGAATTTACATATCATAATAGAAGTAGCCTTTCCCATGGGTATATTATCCTTTATCATAGTATATATTTGAGCAGGTTGACCTCCACTAGAAAAGGGAGTAATATTACTATAATATTGTCCTACCATTGTAATTTTTAATGCTTTAAATATATTAATTTTAGAGTAAACTCTTTTTATAAGTAAATTTAATATAAAAGCATCTGTAATCCAAAATCCTACTAAGGAAAGTATCCCTAGAACTATAAATTCTTTATGTGCATTTTTTATTACATTTGGCATTTGTGATAACTCATTATTAGATGAAATTATCCATATAGTTACTATTATTAGTATTATAACCACTATATAATTTACTGCTATTTTTTTCATGGAATTCTCCTTGTTTAAATATCACTTAAGTTTTCTTTAGATATCCAACAATCCTTTGGCATTCTTAATGTCTTTCTTTTTAGTTTATTTTTTCTAAATACTATTCTTAAAATATTATCCCATATTTTTAAAAGAAATGTATTTATACCTTCATCTAAATTATATATTGTAAATCCTTGTCTTTTACATATAGGATAAAGTACAGTCGTCCCATGGAAAGCTTTTATATTACTAAAGCTTTTATTATTTTTTGATGCTTTTTTTAATGCTTTTAATTCATTTTTAAAAACCTTAAATAATGTTTTATAATCATTATCTATTTTTTCTGTTTTTAAATTATCTACGTGAAGTTCAATAACCATATCCCCTGATTTTATTATAGTTCCATCTGGAAGTTTAAAATCATCCCCCTTATATTTATGGGGTGATATATATATCATTTTATCTTTAGAGTTTGGTATATACTTCCATTTTCCTAATTTTACAACTAATCTTTCAAACCCATAAAATAGATATTTAACTAACTTCACCTTTAACACCACCAAATACTTCGTCTATAGTAACAAATTTATATCCTTCTTTTTTAAGTTTAGGAATAACTATCTCTAAAGCTTTTAAAACATTAACTGGAGTATCTTTTTTACCATTACAATCATGTAAAACTATTATATCTCCGTTTCTAATGTCTTTTAATAATCTATTTATTATATCTTCACTACTAGTACTTTTTTTCCAATCCTTTGCATTTTTATTCCAAAGTATTGTCTTTAAATGATATTTATTTGCATAGTATTTAGTTAGTAAATTAAAAGTTCCCCATGGTGGTCTAAAATATTTCACATTTTCACCTAGTTTATTAAAAGTCTTTATGGAATTATAAAAATCTTTTTTAGTTTTATTAGGTAAACTTAACCATGCACTTTTATGATTATAAGAATGTAATCCTATATTATGTCCATCCTTTATTATCTTTTGGAAAACTCCCTCATTTTTAAATGTTCTTTCTGCTACAAGAAAAAAAGTACATTTAACATTATTCCTTTTTAGTATTTTTAATAATTCTAATGTATATCTACTATCTGGCCCATCATCGAAGGTAAGAGCAATCTCTTTTTCTTTGGTATTAAATTTTTTTATCACTGATTTCGAAAGGTTTCTATTATAAAAATTAGGAACTATAGTATATATTATCGAAACAACTAATGTTGATATAAATAAAGCATTCACACCTTATCATCTTCCTTTATATTATTGATTTCATACTTTTTATATAGTAAAGTTCTAAAATATATTTAGCTAACTTATCTATATTTATATTATTTTGTATATCTAATAGATTTTTTCTAACATTTTTTCTATGATCTTTGTCTAATTTAAGTTCTAATATTCTATTTTTAAGCTCATCAGTATCATTTGCCATAGTACCTATTCCATCTTCTATTATAAACTTGCAATTTTCTATTTCTTGACCTAATAATGGTTTATATACAACTATAGGTAATTTTGTATTTATAGCTTCAAAAAGGGTTACCCCTCCTGCTTTTGTTACTATAATATTTGATTGACTCATCAAATCTGCAACATTTTCTGTATATCCTAATATTTTTATATTTTTAAAATTTTCTTCTTTAATTAAAGTATTATATGCCTTTTTATTTTTTCCAGTTAATATAATTGTTTTGACATCTTCTAAATTATCTAACCAATAGTAAAATTCTCTATTCTTTGGTAAAAGGCCAACTCCTCCACCCATAATAAGTATTACAAAGTCATCCTTTTCAATATTTATCATATTTGGGTGTTTTGCTTTTTCATTTAAAAATTCCTTTCTTACAGGTATACCAGTAACCTTTATTTTATCTTTTTTTATCCCTTTTTCATAAAGTCTTTTCTTTATCTTATCTGTAGCTACAAAATATCTATCAGTATGGGGATGAATCCATTCCCAACTATCTACTACATCTGTTATACAAGTAATTAATGGTATATCGCTTTTAAACTCTTCCTTAAACTTAGATACAAATTTTGAGCACATAGGAAATGTTGATATAATTAACTTTGGTTTAGTATCTGCTATATATTGGGCAAATTTTTTTTTATACATATTATAAACTATATTATTAAGCTGTGATTTATCCTTAGATTTCTTCTTATAATAAAAATAATTATATATTTTGTGTTCATTTTTTATAAGTAGTTCATATCCTTTATATATTCCATCATGCAATTTTGGAGTTATCTTTTCAAAAATATCTATAATATTAATTCTTAAATTTTCATCATAGGATTTTAAATGTTCCTTAATTGATTTTGACACTGTTATATGTCCTAAACCAAACATAGCTGATAAAATTAATACATCACATTTATTCTCCATATAGAACTCTCCATGCAGTGTCATAATCTTTAATTAATTTATTAGATAGTTCAATAATATTACCCATAGAATGATTACTAGCTACCTTTTTCATATTATCCCTCATAATATTTAATATTTCTTTATTTGATGTGATTTTATAAATAATATCATTTATATTATTTATTTCAGTGACTCTAATAGCCATGTTTGATTTTACTAAATAATCGGCATTCTCTTCTTCCTGTCCTGGAATCATATAAGGTATCAACATAGGTACTTTTTTTGCTATAGCCTCTGAAGTTGTTAACCCCCCTGGTTTTGTAATAACAATATCTGATTTATCCATTAGTATAGGTATCTTTTTAGTAAATCCATATATAATAATTTCTTTATTTTTATATACATTTTTAAATCTTCGTTTTAATCTTTTTTGTAATAATCTATTATTACCACAAACAACTATAACTCTTAGTTTATTTTTATTATTTACTAAATTTTTTAAAACCTTTTTTATTGACCTTACCCCCATACTTCCTCCCATTAATAATATTGTGAAGGCATCATCGTTTTTATGTACTAATTTAGGCTTTAAAAAATCCTTCCTTATAGGAATTCCATAGGAATATATTCTATCCTTAGGTATTCCCCTTTCTATGATACATTCTTTAGTATGGTTACTTCCTGCTATATATGCATCTACATTTCTATTTACATATGTTTGATGTATATGATAATCAGTTACAATTGATATAAAGGGTATGTGTATTTTATTTTTTTCCTTTAAACTACCTACTACATTTACAATGAATGGATGAGTAGCTATTATTAAATCCGGATCATTTTTTTTAATTTTTTCATATAAACTTTTTCTAACTAACTTAGTTAGAATATTAGTAACTTTATCATTTATTCTTTTTTTATCGCTTATCTTATATAATCCTCCATATAATTTAGGTAAATTTTTAGCAAGTACTTTATATCCATCAGCAATTAATAAATCTAATATTTTGCTTGTTTCCTTTAATGCATCTACTTTTGTTACATTAAACCCTTGAATTATAAATTCTTCTTCTAAAGATGTGGCTGCTTGATTATGGCCTCCCCCAGTGGATGCAGTAAATATTAGTACTTTTTTCAATGTATTCCCCCCTTAGTTCATGCCTTCAATAACATTATAAGATACTAATATTAAGACAATATTAAATATAAGTCATACCTTATATATACATTGTAAGTATATTATACCATTAATTCCAATTATATTTATTGTTTTTTTACCCTAAAATTTTTTATTTACAAAAGTTTAGACGAATTAAGTATGAAAAATACTTCAAAGTATTGTAAATATATACTTGTTAGTTTTTTGTTTGCATTAATTCTAATTTTTACTATATTATATAATAAAGATAACTTTTTATAGGAGGTAATTATGAGTATAAATATAATAGCCGATAGTGGTTGTGACTTAAATAATGAAATAAGAAAGAAACTTAACTTATCTATTGTTCCATTAACAATTGAATTAAATAACAGCGAATTTTTAGATGATTCTAATCTTAATATGAAAAAGTTTCTAAATTTTATGAAAAAAAGCCCTACCGCTCCAAAAACTGCTAGCCCTTCACCTATAAAATTTATTAATAATTTTAGTAAATCAGATACTAATTTGGTTGTAACTTTATCATCAAAAATAAGTAGTACATATAATAATGCTATACTTGCAAAGGATAGTGATAATAGTTCTGTACATGTTTTTGACTCATTAAGTGCATCAGTTGGAGAAACCTTAGTTTGCTTAAAAATTAATGAACTTTATAATAAAAATATGACTACTCCTAATATAGTAAAAAAAGTTAATGACTATATTAATGAAATGGAAACATTCTTTTTATTAGATTCTTTAGATAACTTAATAAAATCAGGAAGAGTTAATAAAATAAAAGGTAAACTAGCATCAATTTTATCCATAAGACCTATAATGGGAGCTACTGAAGAAGGTACAATTAAATTAATTGAAAAAGCAAGAGGTAAGAAAAAATCCTTTAAAAGACTTATAGACTTAATAGGAGAAAAGGGTGATAACCTAGAAGAGAAGATTCTTGGTATAGCCCATTGTAATTGCCTAGACAAGGCTAAAAAATTAAAAGAAGAAGCAATAAGAAATTATAATTTTAAAGATGTTATTATTGTAAAAATGGGAGGAGTAATATCATCTTATGCAAATGAAAATGGCATATTAATAGCTTTTTAAATAGTTATAGCACCCAAAGTTGGGTGCTTTTTATTTAATAAAATTTAACTTTTCTAATAATCTTTTAATAACTGCTACACTTTCAGCCCTTGTAGCGCTTTTATTAGGATAGAATTTATCGTTACCATAACCTTTCATTAAACCACTTTTAATAACAAAACTCACTTCATCTTTTGCCCAATGATTTATGTTATTAAAGTCTGAGTAATTTATACTTTTCCCATCCATATTTTCCATATCAAATAATTTTGAAGTTCTATATATAATGACAGCCATTTCCTCTCTTGTAATAAACTCATTTGGTTTAAATAAATCCTTTGAATATCCCTTTATTAAGCCAAAGGATACCCCTCTATTAACTGGATTATAAAACCAATCACTTTTATTTATATCCTTAAATGTCAAATGTATATCATTACTGTTTATCCCTAGGGCTCTTACTAGTATTGTAATAAATTCTGACCTTGTAATATTAACATCTGGATAAAACTTTTCATCATCTTTCCCCTTTAATATATATTTAGATTTAAATAGATTAATTTCATTATTAGCCCAATGTTTTTTTATATCATTAAATGTTTTATTACTTTCTATTAATGTATATATACCACTTCCATTTATTTGTAAGTTAAAAAAATCTACTTGTTCATTTAAGTATTTAATAGGTACATGTTCAGAATTATTACCCAAATTTATCCCTACTATATTTTCAAAATTATCATCAACTGAAACTTTAAAATTAATATAGCCTTTACCTATACTCTTAATTTTCTTTGAAGTTTTATTTCTATTAATTCTAATATCTAATTTAAAGGGAGCTATTATACCTTCATCTTCTTTTATATTATTTTGTATTTCTATAGATATATTACTATCCTTAATGTTTGGATACTTTCTAATTGCATCAAATTCATCTATAGGAAGTTCTATATTATAATTAGCAGTCTTTATTATTATTTTCTTATCACTTTTATCATATAATTTTAGAAAGCTGCTTCCAGGTATATTTATCATAAGTTTATTATTAAATTCACATTCTAAATTATATTTTGTTATTTTAGTTCCCACTTTATCTAGTAACGTATTAAATAACATTTCATTAAATAATACTATATCACCTGTTTTAATATCTTTATTATAATTTTCAACTTTTTTAGTTACAAAGCCTAAATCAACAGAATTTTCCTCACTTAAATTAAATTCCTTTAAATACTTATTTAGCTTCTTAAATTTATTTACAGATATTTTTTTCATATTCTTATTAACAATATCAAAATCTATATTTTCTGCCTTCGGAGTAACTGCTATAAAAATAGTCTTATCTTCTATTTCTTTGGGTAAATTTTTTAATACAAATTTGTTTTCTTTAATGACTTCTTCATTTAATCTAGTTAACTTATTATTATCATAAATCTCAGAACCTACTTTATACCACAAATTATATCCCTGTGTATTTGTTATTTTATCCCATGTAAAAATCCAATGACCATAATCATTTATATATATTTTTAATGTTTCATTGAGTTTTGGGTCTATATCATATAATGAACTATACTTAAATATTTTTTTATTTTCTTCATTATAAAGGTAGATGTTTTCTTTATCATCCATTAATACTAACCTAGTTTTATCTGGCAATGTACTAATCTTTTTATTTGTTTTAATATCAAATATAGAGAATTCTGTAAACAAAAATCCCTTATCAGCATAAATAGAGTTCCCTTTATAATATCCTACTCTATTATTTAAATCATTTAATGTTGAGCTTTTCTTATTATATATTATATAATCCCCACTAATGTGGACTCCCTTATCAGGATATAATATACTTTCTGTACTCTTTAATATCTCATAACTATTTGTATCCATTGCATATAATTTACTATTACTATTACCAGATTCTGCAATATAAAGCACTTTTTTAGATCTATCTAATACAATATCTGGATCATAGAAACTTTTTTCTGTTTTTTTCTTTATATCATTTTCCATTTCATAGATATTTATTTTTTTAAAACTTTCTTTATTCTCTATATAAAATATTTTTTTATTAGCTATTTCAATTTTTTCTGGGTTTCCTTGGATATTTATTTCTTTAATTTTTGATTTATTCTTAGTATCAAAAACAACTATCTTTTTTGTATTTTCAAATGCTATATATATTTTATTTTCATAAACCTTTATATCTATAGGTTTTTCTTTTAGTTCTTTTGTATTTAATATTTTAAAATCATTACTATCTATAACTATAAGTTCACTATTTTGTTTGTTTATTGCATAAATATTATCATGATTATTATCATAAACCCAACTATTAATGTGGGTATCTAACTTAATATTTGTAACTTCATTAGCTTTTGCTACACTCATGTTACTAAACGTTATCAAAATGGATATAATATAGATAATTACACTACTTTTATTTATTTTCACTATTTTACCCCTTTCTTAATTTAAAATATCCTACATTATAATTATAAACTAAAAAATAGTATATTTGTTAATTGTCATCTTTTCTTAATATTAAATTTTTTATAAAAATAGAAAGTTATCCTTTTAAAAGGATAGCTAAAAAATACATGACTATTATATTCTCTAAATTTATAAAATTACTCTAATATATCAACGCGTCCACTATCTATATTATAAAATCCACCTAAAATTTTTAAATCCTCCCTGGCTAGTTTACTTATAACAGGCTCTGATTTCTTTAGTTTTTCAACTACCAATTTAACATCTATAATATTTCCTGCTACCCTTACAATAAATAAATCGCCAAGTCCCTGTTCAAATATAATTTCTAGGGGAACCCTTGAATCAGAACATGACAATACTAAAGCAAAAGGTTCTTGTACCTTTAATCTTTTAGACGTGACTCTCTATCAACATTTTGTCTTTTCATATTACCACTTACAAACCTATCATTTCCCTTTATAAGTTTTTTAAAGCATTTGTACTTATCAGTAGTTCTCTCCTTTTTAATCTTTATATTATTTTAACCTATTTTTTAAAAAGTGAATTATATATTAATTATAATTTACAATATCCTATGTAATTATTTGGTTATATTTCAATTTTAATGTTATAATTTAATATATAATTACATTAAGAAAGTGAGGAATGAAAATGAAAACAAAAATACTTCTAGTTGAAGATGATCAAGCTTTATCAATGGGAGTTAGTTTCTCATTAGAAAGGGAAGGCTATGAAATTACATTAGCAAAAAACTTTTCTATAGGAAAAGAAAAGTTTAATAAAGATGAATATGATTTAATTATATTAGATGTTACACTTCCCGATGGAAATGGCTTTGATTTATGTAAATATATTAGAAATAAATGTGATGTGCCCATAATATTTTTAACTGCTAAAGATGAAGAAATTAATATTGTATTAGGCCTTGATATAGGTGGAGATGATTACATAACTAAACCCTTTAGATTAAAAGAATTTATATCTAGGGTTAATGCAATTTTAAGAAGAACTTCTAAAACAAAAAAAATCACATCAAGAAACTTAAAACTAGATTTAAATGAAATGAAGGCTTATAAAAATAATACTCTAATTCAATTAACTCCTGTTGAATTTAAAGTTCTTAATTTATTTATTAAAAATCCAAAACAGGTTTTAACAAGAAATAACATACTTGAAAAAATATTTGATACTGATGGGGAATTCATTGATAATAATACTCTTTCTGTTTATATTAGAAGACTTAGAGAAAAAATTGAAGATGATCCTTCTAACCCAGATTATATATTAACCGTTAGAGGTATAGGTTATAAGTGGAATGAAAAGAGTAAAAAAATCTAAAGCACTTAAATTATTTTATACCCGATATTATAGAAAGAATTCCCATTGATATAACTAATATTAAAGTAAGCTTTTTAAATATCTTTTCATCAACCTTATTTCCAAGTTTAATACCTAATAAAACCCCTATTATTAAAGCAGGAAAAAGTATTATTGTATGATTAATAACATCTTTAGTTATTAATCCTCCAAAAAAATATGTGGGTATTGTTATTATATTTAATATTAGAAAATAAGACGTTAAATTTGCTCTGAAAATTTGTTTTTTAACTCCTTGATTTGCTAAAAACAAAATTACTGGTGGTCCACTTAATGATACACTTCCATTTAATATACCACTTATTAATCCCACAGGTATATAAGAAATATTCTCTCTTTTACTCTCTATATTTATTTTATAGCCCTTTAACATAGAAATAGCTGATATAGAAATAATAATTCCTATGACGACTTTTAATGTATTTTCATTTAAAATAAGTAACAAATATGTTCCTAATGGAGTTGATATAATTCCAGCAATAATTAAATATTTTATTCTTCCTAAATGTACATCTTCCCTTATTTTATATATTATTATAGCGTTAATAACTAAACTATATATAACCAATATTGGAACTACTATCTTTATTGGTAAAATAAGTCCTAATAATGGTAATGCTAATAATGAAAATCCAAAGCTTGTCATTCCCTGTATTAAGCCTGATATTAAAATTATTACTATTCCTGTTGAAATTATAAAAAATGATATGTCCATATAATCCCTCCTCTTTTAATTACAAATACTACTATATCATAAAATATATTTTAATAGTCAAAAATCTTTGTTATAATTATACTATTAAATATATAATTGGAGGCAAAATATGACTCATAGAAATATATCAAAAATCTCAGTATTACTATTACTATTTATTTTTATTTTTTCAGGCTGTTCTAATAAAAAAATAAGTGAACCAAAATCTAAAACAAACTTTTTACTAGGTACTGTTATAACTTTAAAAATATATGATAATCCAAAGGATGAAATATTCACTAAATCCTTTGATAGAATAAAAGATATTGAAAATAAAATGAGTATTAATATTGATAATAGTGAAGTAATTAAAATAAATGAAAATGCAGGCAAAAATTATACAAAGGTATCTAATGACACTTTTAATGTGATAAATAAGGGGAAGTATTATTCTAAGCTTTCTAATGGTAATTTTGATATTACCATAGGTTCATTGGTTAAACTTTGGAACATAGGTACAGAGGATGCTAAAGTTCCAACAGAAAACCAAATTAATTTAAAACTTCCCTTAATAAATTATAAAAATATTACTCTATTGGAGAAGGAAAATAAAGTAAAATTAGAAAAAAAAGATATGATTTTAGACCTTGGTGGAATAGCTAAAGGATATGCAGCCGATGAAGTATCTAATATACTTGAAAATAATGATGTTCATCATGCAATTATAAACCTTGGGGGTAACATTTATGTCCATGGTAGTAAAGTAGATGGCACTCCTTGGAAAATAGGAATCCAAAATCCCTTTGAACCTAGGGGAGATTATATAGGAATAGTAAAAACTAAAAATAAATCTATAGTTACTTCAGGTATATATGAAAGATACTTTGAAGAAAATGGTAAAAGATATCATCACATTTTAGATCCATCAACTGGATACCCTGTTAGAAATAATTTAGCAGGCGTCTCTATTATAGCCGATAAATCTATAGATGCAGATGCTTTATCTACAGTTCTTTTTTCAATGGGACTTAAAGAAGGTAAAAAATTAGCCGAAACCCTTGATGGAGTAGATGCTGTTTTTATAACAAAGGATAAATCAGTTCATATTACAAATAATCTTAAAAACAACTTTAAACTCACAAATAATGATTTTAAGAATATAAAATAACCCCAATTGGGGTTATTTTTCATTGTTTAATTAAAATTATTCATTCATATAATTTTTAGCTTCAAGCTTGTTTTCAAAATATATACTTGTACTTGGAAATGCCACAGATACTTTTCTTTCTTCTAATATTTCCATTATATTAAAATTAATATCTTGTTTAATTGTTAAAAGTTCCTCATAATCCGAAGTTTTTATAAAGAAATAAAGTAAAATATCTAAACTACTATCATTAAACTCTTCAAATCTAACTACAATAAAATCATTTTCTACTTTTTCATGATTTATAAGCATTTTTTCTATATCATGTATACATTCCTTCATCTTTTTGACAGGCGTTCCATAGGTAATCCCTAAATGAAAATTAATTCTTCTTACTCCCCTTCTTGAATAATTTATTATAGGAGAGTCAGCTAATTTAGCATTAGGTATAGTAACTAAAGCTTTATCAAATGTTCTTACCTTAGTACTTCTAAAATTTATATCCTCTACAACTCCTTCTGTTTCTTCTGATTTTATCCAGTCTCCAATATCAAAGGGTTTATCCATTATAATTGTAATACCACCAAAAATATTAGCTAAAGTATCCTTAGCAGCCATTGCTATGGCTAATCCACCTAAACCAAGACCTGCAATAAACGCACTGATATGATACCCAAATTCTTCAGCTACAATAGCAATAGTAATTGCTATTGTAAATACCCTTAATGTTTTAGAAAAGAATGGCTTTAATATTTTTGTTGTATTTATATTTAACTTATACTCCATTCTATCAAAAATTATTGAATATGTACCCTCAAGTTTATATAATCCCTTAGCTATTAAAATTAT
Source organism: Bacillota bacterium (assembly GCA_009711765.1). Taxonomy (GTDB): domain Bacteria; phylum Bacillota; class Clostridia; order Tissierellales; family MES13; genus MES13. The sequence continues at coordinate 43,115 of VEND01000054.1, forward strand.
AACAGCTGATTTAAAAAACTTTAATAATGTTTGATTAAAGGATTCACTAAAATCTAAATATCTTAATGATATATATATACCTAATATCATAATAAAGCTACTCATAGGCTTTCTAAAAGCTTTCAAAATATCATCATCAATAGTTGATTTAGTTTTACTAGTGAAACTAGTTAATATCTTAAATATATATTTTGATATAATATTTTTAAAAAGTAAAAATGTAAAAAACATTAGAAAAGCTAAACCTATTCTTTCTAATGTTACTGTATTATAATAAGAACTTATTGTATTTAATGTGCTTATTAAATTTTCCATATCCTCAACTCCTTTGGTAAACGAAAATTACATATCTTTATATATACCACCGAAACTATCTCCAAAAGGATAAACTCTAAAAAAGGCTTTACCTTTAATTATTTCAGCTGATACAGGCCCAAATATCCTACTATCATAACTTACCTTTCTATTATCTCCTAAAACAAAAACATGATTCTTCGGTATTTTCCATTCACACTTTTTATATGTAGTAGTATATGTATCTTCTTTTAAATACTTTTCTTGAAGTTTTTCTCCATCTATAAAAATCTTACCATTTGTAATCTTAATTGTTTCACCTTCTAAAGCTATTATCCTCTTTATATAATATTCCTTACTTGGATTATCAAAAGCCTTAAGTATTGCTATATCACCCCTCTTTGGTTCATCTGCAATATAAATAGCCTTATTTATAAAAAGCATATCATTATTTTCTAAAGTAGGATTCATACTTGCTCCTTTTATTTTAGTACCTTGTAAAATGAAAGTCTTTATAATAATGGCTACTATAACTGCTACTAATATACTTTTAGCCCAGTCTAGTATCTCATTTTTTTTAATACTCATACACTTACCTCCAACACTATTTTATTACATCCTTAATTAATCTTTGAGCATTTTTATAAAAAATTTTTTCTATTTCATTTTCCTTAAATCCACTTTCATAAAGTGCCTCTACTAACAAATGTGTCTTTCCTGCATTTTCTATCTCAAGCTTTGAACTTATACCATCAAAATCTGAACCAAGTGCTAAAACATCTATCCCGCCGATATTTTTTATATGCTTAATATGAATTATCATATCTTTTATTTTACTTACATTTGAATCACCTAAAAACTCACTACAAAAGTTTATACCAATTATTCCTCCTTTATTAGCAAGTTTTTTAATCGAATCATCTGATAAATTTCTAAAATGACTCTTAATACTTCTTGAATTAGAATGGGATGCTATAAAGGGAGCTTTAGATATTTTACAGACATCAAAAAAACCCTTATCTGATAAGTGAGATACATCTATTATAATCCCTAGATTGTTCATTTCTTCTATGAAATATTCTCCATATTCAGTTAACCCTTTATTTTTGTATTCACACTTATTGTTTGGAAAACCTATATAGTTTGGATAATTCCATGTTAATGTTATAAGCCGCACACCTAATCTATATGCGTTTCTTAAATTACATAATTTGTTACCTAATATTCCTCCTTCTTCTATAGCTAAAAACGCTGAAATAATGTCCTCTTCCATATTTTTTTCTAAATCATTTCTACTAACAGCTAATTTTATTTTATCACTATTTTTTTCTAACTCTTTATAAAAAGTATCAAGCATACTAGAAAGCTTATTTAAATAATCATTGTCACTAATTTTACCATAATCAAAATATAGAGCAAAAAATTGAGCTATTGAATTTGATTTTTCTAACTTTTCAATATCCACATGTAAATTATTCCTTCTTAAACCTATATTTTTATTATTATGGATTCTTAAAAATGTATCACAATGCATATCTATTTTTTTCATTATATAACCTCCATATTTAAAACACGTCCTTATAACTTTTATATTTCTATAAACTATATTAAAAACCTGCTATTTATACTTAAATCATGAATATAGTTACTATGAATTTAATAATATTATATTGAAATTCACAAAGAAGGGGGTAAAGTTATGGACTATGATTATTTGTCAAAACAAAATATTATTATTATAGTAATTATATATATACTTTTAAGTTTTTATAGTTGGCAATCATTTTACCTTTTAAAACAAAATAAGGAATTACTAAATTTAAATAAAGAAATTTACAGTATGTATTCAGAGTTAGAAAAAAGCAATGAAAACTTAAATACAGAAATAAAAAATCTTAAAGTAGAAACTCATAAGCTTAAAAAAGATATAGAAAAATGTAATCGTACAATACTTAATAATTATTATAATTTATCTTTAAAATATGATGATATTTTATCTAAAACAGAAAGATTGAATGATATTTTTTTTAAAAAAACAACCAATGAAAAACAAAAGCAATAAAAAAATTATATATCTAACTTTTGATGATGGTCCAAGTAAAAACACCTCTAAAATATTAGATATATTATTAAAATATGATATTAAAGCAACTTTCTTTGTTTGTGGAAATACTACTTCATATGGTGAAAAAATATATACGCGTCTTATAAATGAAGGCCATAAAATTGGTAATCATACCTTTACCCATAATTATAATTATTTATACAGTAATGAAGAAAATTTTTATAAAGATATAAAAAAATTAGAAAATCTATTATTAGAAAAAATTAAATACAAACCTGACATAATCAGATTTCCTGGAGGTTCTAATACTACAATTGTTAATGATAAGTTTTTTATGGAAAGACTCACTACCAAAATGCTATTAGAAGGTTATCAATACTTTGATTGGAATATAGACTCATTAGATGCTAATAAAATAACTCAAGAAAAAAATATAATTGTAAATACAGTTTTAAAAAATGTAAAATATAAAAATAAATCCATAATATTATTTCATGACAGTACAGTTAAAACAACTACAGTTGAGGCTTTAGAGATAATAATATATAAACTAAAAAAAATGGGTTATATATTCGAAGTATTATCTAAGAATTCATATTATGTTCATTTTACTTAGAAGTTTATTTTTACATATTATGTTATAATATACTAAGAAGAAAATTGAAAGGAGGGTTTATATGAGAAAATATATGACTGCAGAAGTTAATAAGCACGAAACAGTATTTACTCAAATGGGAGCTAGAGTCCATGTTATGAATTCAATTTTATGTTATGTATCCTTTGATATTGAAGGGACAGAAGTATCCTATGTCTATAATGTTAATAAAAAAAATAAGTACTTTTTAGAAAGAATAGAACCTTATCCTGAACCTGCTGGTACATTTAAATCTGTTGAAGATCTAATAGAAACTATTAAAATTGATATTGAACAATTCAAAAATGCAAAAAAATCTAATGTTTTCCCAAAATTTGTTGAAATTAATAAGAGATTAAATAATACAATTAGGCAATTTGAAGACTTATATCTATATTACAATGTACCTAGAGAATCAATTGAAAAAATTAGAAAGAACTTAGATGAAATAGAAAATACAATCAAAACAACAAAAGAGAATGGTCAAAGATTATACTTTAAAAAAGATCCAGACACTTTATAAAACTCGGTTAATTCCGAGTTTTATATTTTTAAATAACTACATATAAAATACTAAGTATCTTCTATATAATTTAATATAATTGCTTCTCATCATCTCTCATTAGTGTTATTTGTATATGATAACGTTTTACTCTCTAATTTAATAGGAGTAGAATAAGAAATATGTCCAATAATGATGAAAATTAGGGAGGTGTAATAGATGAATTTTGACATGCAAGTTTATATAGCTACTTTTATTTTTATTAGCACTTATTTTTTAATAGTGTCTGAAAAAATAAATAGAACATCAGCTGCTTTATTAGGAGCTTGTATGATGCTTGGTTTAAAAATAATATCTCAAGAGTATGCTTTTGATTCTATAGACTTTAATACCATAGGCTTACTTATAGGTATGATGATTATTGTAACTATTACTAAAAAAACTGGGGTTTTTCAGTATATAGCAATAAAATCTGCTAAGCTAGCCAAAGGAGATCCTTGGAGAATAATTTTATTATTTTCTATAATAACTGCTATATCTTCAGCACTATTAGACAATGTAACTACTGTTTTACTTATTGCTCCAGTAACTTTAGTTATTACTGATACTTTAAAAGTTAATCCTTTACCATTTTTAATACCTGAAATACTAGCTGCAAATATAGGGGGAAGTGCTACTTTAATAGGAGACCCACCTAACATAATGATAGGCAGTGCTACAAAGCTTGGATTTGTAGACTTTGTATTAAACTTAGCTCCAATAGTTATAGTGATTTTTATAATAACACTTTTCATTTTAAAGCTTGTATACAAAAGACAACTTAAAGTTAAAGAAAGTTTACGACAAAAGATATTAAGTTTTAATGAAAATAAATCAATACAAAATGTACTCTTATTAAAAAAGAGTTTATTTGTACTAGCTCTTACTATAGTAGGTTTTACTCTACATCAATTTGTTCATTTAGAATCAGCTACAATAGCATTGATAGGTGCATCAATCTTACTTGTTATAAGTAAATTAGACCCTGAGGAAATTTTATTTGAAATAGAATGGACAACCATATTTTTCTTTGCAGGTCTTTTTGTATTAGTAGGAGGATTAGAAAAGGTTGGTATTATTGATAGTATAGCTGAGCATTTAGTTTTACTTACTAAGGGCAATTTAATGTTAACGGCATTAATAGTTTTATGGGTTTCAGCAATAGCTTCGGCATTTATTGATAATATACCCTTTGTTGCAACAATGATTCCACTAATAAAAAGTATAGGTGCAATGTCTAGTTTAAATATAACTCCTTTATGGTGGGCATTAGCATTAGGTGCTTGTTTAGGTGGAAATGGAAGCTTAGTTGGTGCGTCTGCTAATGTTATAGTAGCTGGATTTTTAGAAAAAACTGAAAGTAGACTATCTTTTATAGAATTTTTAAAAATTGGTTTTCCAATTATGATTATATCTATTATATTATCTACAATATATCTTTTACTATTTTATGTATAAAAAAGCAAAGCATTTTAAATGCTTTGCTTTTTTCTTAAATATCATTTTTTATAATAATGGTGATAATATCTTTCCGATTGACTCTTTTACTTTTGAAATAATTGATCTCTTTTTATACTCATCATAAATAAATTCTTCAGAATTTTTTAAATCACTATTAAAATCTTCTTCTAATCTTTTAGCTACTGAAGTATCATATATAAAGGCATTAACTTCAAAATTTATATGAAAACTTCTATTATCCATATTAGCAGTTCCCACTGATGCAGCTATATCATCTACTAATAATACTTTAGAGTGTATAAACCCGTTAGTATACTTATAAACCTTTACTCCTGCACTTAGTAACTCTTCTATATTAGACCTTGAAGCCCAGAATGCCGTTATATGGTCTGCTTTATTAGGTATTATTATTCTAACATCTATTCCACTTAAGGCAGCTGTCATAAGGGCCATTTTTACACTCTTATCCGGTACTAGGTATGGTGTTGTTATCCACACCCTTTCAGTTGCATAATTAATTAAGGAAAAATACCCCTGCATAATTGATTCCCATTTAGTATCTGGTCCACTAATAGCTATCTGAATAAGTTCTTCACCATAGTATTTATGTTTAGGGAAATATTTTTTTCCTTCTAAAGTTTCTTCTTTACTGAAATACCAATCATTAATAAAAATATTTTGTAATTCATAAACTGCTTCACCCTTAATTTTAAGATGAGTGTCTCTCCAAAAACCTAGATATTTATCCTTTCCTAAGTATTCATCTCCTATATTAATGCCTCCAATAAAACCTATTTTTCCATCTATAACAATTATTTTTCTATGATTTCTATAATTTAGCTCTCTACTTAAACCAGGTAAGAAAACAGGTAAAAATCCGCCAACATTAACTCCTGCTATTTTAAGATCATTAAGAAACTTTTTTCCTAGTCTCCAACTACCAACACTATCATATATAACTCTAACCTCTAAACCTTCCTTACTCTTTTGAATTAATATATCTTTAATTTCATTTCCTATTTCATCATTTTTAATTATAAAATATTCTAGATGTATATGTTCTTTAGCTTTTCTAAGCTCCTTTTTAATTTCTTTAAAAGTAGCTTCTCCATTAGTAAGTACCTTAGTTTTATTATTAATTGTTACAGGAGTTTTCGAATTATTTAAAATAAGACTTATTAGCTTTCTTTTTATAACATCATTTTCATCTAAAAAAATATCTTTTGAATTTACTGCATTTAATTGTATATCTGCAATATTTTCTAGATTCTTAGCTCTAAAGTTTTCTTTCTTATTAAATATATTTCTCTTTCTCATATTCTGACCAATAAATAAGTATAAAAGAAATCCTACTATAGGAAATACAAATAAAACTAAAAGCCATGAAATTGTTTTTTCTGAATCCTTATTTTCTATAAATATTATAATCGCAATAAAAATTGTATATACAGTAAATACTATGCCTATAATTCCTCTAAATTTAACCATAAAATTCTTTATAACATCTACAAATCCTTTGTTGAATGTTTCCATTGTAGATGTTGATATTATATGATTAAATCCATAGGAGGGTATACTAATTATAAGTGCAATAAATAGTAAAATTAATAAAATTCCTATCTTCTGTTTTTTTATAATATATCCTCCTCTCTAGTATGAGCCTTAATTTTATTATATCAATATTTTTTTATATTTCTTAATTATTAAGAAAATTTTAAACTTAACTATTATTTATTTAATACAATTATATCCATAATCCAACTAAATAACAAATATACCCAAAACATTAAAAAGGCTATTAACCTTTTTTTAATAATGAACCCTAACTAACCAAAATTTTATATTTTTATTGCTCCATCCAAGATCCCAAGGCACTCTATATCTATCTGTGTTATGACAATTAACTAATGCATACCCCTTTGAATCAGCCCCTGTAACGGTAGATATATGTTTTACCTTTCCTTTCTTTTCATATGCAATAAAATCTCCTGGCAAAAGTTTATATGAATGTTTAAATACTTTTTCATAATCACCATAGGCTATAACGCTTGCTCTACCACTATAGATCATATAACTTTTAAATCCTTGGGCATTAACCCACGCCCTTGATCCAGATTTTTTATAATTCCATGTTCCATTTTTTCTAAAATTTCCACCCTCAAATAAAATCTGAGAAGCAAAATTAGCACAATCCCCTCCTAAAGCATTGTAATCTCTATATTTTTTATTATACTTATAATCATTTTCGCCATTATCAGCTGCTCCTACATATTTGTCTGCATATTTTATAGCTTTTTTTCTTCTTTTACTTAAAGTTTGAAAATTCCTTTTTTCTTGATTAGTTATATATTTTTTAATGCTTTCAGATTTTATGTCATTAAGGTTTAATGAATCAGCAAATGGATCAGTATACCATTCCCTTGTTATAACCCAATTCTCATCAATTTCTTTCATATCTAGAGAATGATATGTTCCTATGCGAAAAAGATTAATGTTATTTGGATCATCTAAATATATATATCTATATTCAGTTGATGCTATTAAATTAATAGTAAAACTTTTATTTCTATCCTTTACCCATCTAATAATAGGGGTAGATTTTATGTCTATAAACTTTATACCCTGTTTTTGCGACCACATATGTAAATACTTCATTTTTTTTATTTCATGCTCATAGGCCCACAATCCATATTTAGTTCTTTTGTTATAAAGAGAACTCAATGACTTATTATCTTTTTTTAATATAGCCTTATTTCTTATGGCAAAACTTTCTTCAACAACTAGCGATAGCTCTTCGTTTACAAAAATAGTTGAAACTACAGGAAAATAACTAAATAATATTACTCCTAATAAAATCAATGTAATAGTTATAATAATTATAAATAATTTTTTCTTTTTTATAACAAATATCATAGCTTTCCCCCTAAAAATTTTCCACGTTATCCACAATATCCACAATCCACAGTGGATAACTAAAGTGAACATACTTTCGCCAGTTATATCAACGATTATAGCGATTTAAATTTGTCCTTTTAATATTTTCCACAGCTTGTGAATATATATATATTTATAATTAACATAGAATCAACATGTTATCCACAGGTTATTTTAATGATTTTTAAAATATTTTACAAGTCCTACATAAATAGCCCAGGCAACTTTTTCTTGATATTTATCTTGATTAAGAAGTCTTTCTTCATTTGGATTAGATAAAAAACCACACTCTACTAACACTGCTGGTGATTCTGATTCTCTTATTATATATACACTATCCCTAGCTTGAGGTCTTCTTTTATTATTTTTATCTAATACATTTCTAAATTCCTGTTGAATTATTTTAGCTAACACTTTACTATTTTCACATCCTTTTTTATAAAAAGTTTGTGCTCCATAGTATTTTGATTGTGGGAAACTATTTAAATGAATACTTAAAAATATATCTGCTTCACTATTGTTAATAAGTATTCTTCTATTTCTTAAATCCTCATTTTTCTTTTGTCTATATGTTTTAGACTTTTCAGTAATTAATCCAATATCTTCTTCCCTGGTTAATATAACTACTCCTCCTCCTTGCTCTATTAATCTTCTTAGTCTTAAAACTATTTCCATATTTATATCATCTTCATGCTTTTTACTTCCTATGGCTCCAGGATCGAATCCTCCATGACCAGCATCAATTGCTATAACCTTATCTGTTATAGGCAAATACATAGTAGGTAACACTTTTTCATTATTATTTAGTATTATTGTAATGCTTATTATAATAAATAAAATCAATAATAATATTTTTTTATTAATAATCACTACTCTCATTAAATATCCCCCTTTAAAATACCTATAATATAATATTTAAAATAGTGTTGTCCATATTACTGATATTCATTGTTATATTTAATATTTATAAAAAAATTAAGACGTAGGATACTTAATCCTACGCCTTTCATTAGTTATTTTCTTTTTAAACCACACTAATATTTTCAAGAAAATATTCCATATCTACTTTTGAATTCTCTTTATAACAATCCTTAGCATATCCTGCTAATCTATCGGCTTCCTCATTAAATATATTACCTTTATGCCCTGGACAATGTATAAAATCAATTTTAATTTTTTTCATCATATTATTAACATAGTTATGATATTTTTTAGTATATATCTTTTTTCTCTTCCATTCACCGGTAGCCCATTTTTCTATACCTTGATAATCATATATAATTGTCATTTTTTCATATTTTGTCTTATTTTTTATGATATGGTCTATTGCTCTAACTGAAGATAATATTTCACCAGCTACATTTTGCATTTGTGCCATTTCTTGATCTTCAGAAATAGCATATAATCTATCGATTATTTCTCCATTTTTTACAAATATAGCTCCTCCAGTGACTACTTTTTTTTCATTACCTTCACCATTTTTGATTTTCCCATAACTTCCATCCACATAAATAACAATATGTTTATCTTCTTTAGAAAGTTCAATACTTCTTTTATGTATTGTCTCTGCAACAGTTTTCTTATCTCCTTTTAAACCTGTTTTAGATTCAGGATTTAAATAATCTTTAGCTTTCTTTCTCCCTTCCTTTGTATTTGGAAAACTTTTATATTTAGCTTTGCTAAAACCTATAACTTGCTTTTGACATTCAGCCCATGTTTCAAATATACCTGTTTTTTTTCCATTTAAAACTGCATATACTTTCTTTCCCAAAATAACACCTCTTATCTTGACTTAAATTTATTTTTCATAATTATTCCACTCTTCATTAAGCTTTTTAACTGTTATACCTAAAACCTTAGGTATAACTTTATGAAATCTTTCTATAGAAACTTTGTCAACTTCTATATTAGTTCCTTCAATATAAGAAAATTCACCTAATTTTTTTACTAATTCTACAATTTTATCTTCACCATACTTATTAGCTATAAAGTTTAATATAAGTCCTGAAGATGTATAATAGCTTTTTATCAAGTTACTATCTTTCATTTTTTCTAGATTTAACTTTTCTAATTTGTTTATATCTAGAGTATTATTCATTTTGAATATATCTACATTATAAAGTTCTGTATAATAAACTGCAAGTCCTTCTGCAAACCAATATGGTAAATTATTATTTGACTCTTTGATAGTAATTTTATGTACTAACTCATGGGAAATAACATCAAAATACTTATCCTTTGAGTTATATATTATACATTTAATTGATTCTGGATATTCATACCATCCAGCAAACTTCCAAGGAAATGATAACTTTACAGATTGTCTTAATCGCTCTTTATCCTCATATAGCTTTATAACGGTTTTGCCCTCTGGTATTAGTCCTATTTTCTCATAAACTTCCTTATATGCTCTCTCAGCTCCTCTAAGGGCAAGCTTAGCTTTTTCTTTCTCTCCTTTAGGATAATAAATACTAAAGTTATCAGAACTTATAGATTTAAATATTAAATCACTATCAACCCAATTATTACCTCGTTTAACATATTTCATTGAATTTGTTATTGAATATTCTTTATTATTAAAACTATATTCTTGCTTTATTTTAGCTTCCACTAAATTTTTATCAGATTTAAGTATTTCTATTATTTCCATATCTAATGTAGTTATGTTATTAGAAACAATATCTCTAAACCAACTTTTTCTTTCAGCTACATATTCAGGTTTAGTTTTATCTATAGTAGTTAAATAATTTTTCATATCTTTATCTTCTATTGACTGTAACTGTTTTTTGATAACGTTTTCAATAACGTTGTTTTCAATATCCTTTTTAGTACATCCACTAAATAATATTAATACAATTAAAAGTAAAACTAACCCTTTTTTTATCATAATAACCTCCAAATTATTTTATAAACATTTAGTTATTATTATGTTTCATATAATATATTATATGATAAAAAAAACACTGGATAAACCAGTGTTTTTGTAATAAATATTTATCTCTTCGAGAATTGTGGTGAACGTCTTGCTTTCTTTAAACCATATTTCTTTCTTTCCTTCATTCTTGGGTCTCTTGTTAACATACCTGCCTTTTTTAATGTAGGTCTTAATTCGTTGTCTGCTACAAGTAATGCTCTTGATATTCCGTGTCTTATTGCTCCTGCTTGACCAGTATATCCTCCACCTTCTACATTAGCAATTACATCGTAGTTGTCTAATGTATCAGTGATAACAAGAGGTTCTCTAACTAAAACCCTTAGTGTTTCATAATTAAAGAAATCTTCTAAGGTTCTACCATTTATTTTAAATTTTCCTGAACCAGGAACTAATCTAACTCTTGCGATTGATTTCTTTCTTCTTCCCGTTCCATAATATTGAACTTTAGCCACGTATAGTCCTCCCTTCCTGAAAAATTATATTTCTTTAACTTCAGGTTTTTGTGCTTCATGATTATGTTCTGTTCCTCTATAAACCTTTAATTTTTTAATCATTTTTCTACCTAAACTATTTTTAGGTAACATGCCTTTAACTGCTACTCTAACTGCTTTTTCCGGGTTCTTTTCCATAAGTTCTTTATAAGTAACTTCTTTTAATCCCCCTGGATGATTTGAGTGGTGTCTATATACTTTGTTATATAGTTTTCTACCAGTTAATTCTATTCTATCAGCATTTATAATTATTACATGATCTCCACAATCTACGTGTGGTGTGAATGTTGGCTTGTGCTTTCCTCTAAGCAATTTCGCAACTTCACTTGCTAATCTACCAAGTTTCTTTCCTTTTGCATCAACTAATATCCAATTTCTCTCTATCTCTTGAGGCTTTGCTATATAGCTTTTCATTCTTTTCCCTCCTTATCGCGCAATGTTTCTATTTTTAATAAAAACCCGGGGCTAGTGGATTTTTATCTACTCACACTCTATTTATTGTAATACATCCCTCCTAGTGTGTCAAGGCATGTATTATATTTTTTTTAATTATCTTAGATTTTATTATCATAATAAACTTTTTCTAGATATAATCCCTGGGATGGAGCTGTATCTCCTGCCCTTTTTCTATCCTTTGATTTAATAATCGATTGTATTGATTCAGGTGAAATGTTGTTATTTCCAACTTTTATTATAGTACCTACTATAATTCTAACCATATTATATAAAAAACCATTTCCCTCGATATTAAATTCTATTAGCTCATTCCTTTTTTCTATATCTAGGCTATAAATAGTTCTTACAGTATCCTTTATTGCACTACCGGATGCTTTAAAACCATAAAAATCATGGGTTCCTATAAAATATGATGCTGCTTTTTCCATATTTTTAATATCTAAATCATAAGAAACATGATAAGTATAATTTCTTAATAGAGCACTTCTTGTTTTTTTATTACACAAGATATATTTATATTTCTTTCCTGTAGCTGAAAATCTAGAATGAAATGATTCGTCAACTTCCTCTGAATCTTTAATAACTATATCCATAGGTAATACAGTATTTAATGCATGCTTAAACTTATGTCCAGGTATTGTTGAAAAGGTCTTAAAGTTTGCTACCTGACCATTAGCATGTACTCCTTTATCAGTTCTGCCTGAACCAAATAGCCTTACATCTTCCTTTGTAATCTTTCTTATTGCACTTTTAATTTCACCTTGTATAGTTTTCAACCTTGGTTGTACCTGCCAACCATAATAGTTGGTTCCATCATATTCAATTACTAACTTGATATTTTTCATATTATCTACCTACCAAAATCTACTCCATATAATTATAATAAGTAATATTAAAGTAATAACCATAGCAAAAAAGTCTCTTTTTTCTAATTTAAGCTGTCTCATTCTAGTCCTATTTTCTCCGCCTCTATAACATCTAGCTTCCATTGCCATAGCTAATTCATCGGCCCTTCTAAAAGCACTTATAAAAAGAGGTACTAAAAGAGGTACTAAACTCTTTGCTCTATTTAAAACATTACCACTTTCAAAATCGGCTCCCCTAGCTTTCTGAGCCATCATAATTTTATCGGTTTCTTCTAGAAGTGTTGGTATAAATCTTAATGCTATTGTCATCATCATAGCTAATTCATGTGCTGGTACTCCTATTTTTCTAAATGGGTTTAAAAGTCTCTCTATTCCATCAGTTAATGCTATCGGTGATGTTGTAAGAGTTAAAAGCGATGTTCCAATTATTAAAAATATAAGTCTCAAAGCCATAAATGTAGCTTGTATAAGTCCTTGTTTAGTTACATCTAAGGGACCTATCTCAAATAGTATTTCTCCCTTTGTCATAAAAATATTAATGAAAAATGTAACTATTATTATAATCAATAAAGGTTTTATCCCTCTTATTATATACTTTATAGGTATTTTTGATAATAAAATTGTAGATAATATAAACCCGACTACTAAAGCATAAGGCAAAAATGTATCTATAAAAAATAATGAAATAATAAATATAAATGTTGTTAATATTTTTATCCTTGGATCTAAATTGTGTATAGGTGTTTCCCCCGGATAATATTGTCCTATAGTTATATTTTTAAGCATTTTTATTACTCCTTAGATATTTTAATATTTCTTCCTTTGCTTCCTCAACAGTTATTACATTATCATCAATTTGTTTACCTTTACTTTTTAATGCTCTCATAAAGTATGTTATCTGTGGTACTCCAAGTCCCATTTCTTCAAGTCTATCGACCTCTTTAAATATTTCCTTTGGAGTTCCACTCATAGCAACCTTTCCTTTATGCATTACTATAATCTTATTAACAAGCTTTGCTATATCCTCCATGCTATGGGATACTAAAACGATAGTCATATCTTTATAACTATTATATAATTTATTAATTTGACCTAGTATTTCATCTCTTCCTTTTGGATCTAATCCAGCTGTTGGCTCATCTAATATTAATACTTGAGGTTTCATAGCTAAAACTCCCGCTATAGCAACTCTTCTTCTCTGACCTCCACTTAGTTCAAATGGTGACCTTTCTTTAACAAAATTAAAATCAAGACCAACTAATTCAATAGCTTCTTTAACTCTTTTATCTATCTCATCCTCTGAAAGATTTAAATTTTTAGGCCCGAAGGCTACATCTTTATAAACCGTTTCTTCAAATAGTTGATGTTCTGGGTATTGAAAAACTAAACCTACTTTTCTTCTGACTTCCTTAAGCTTTACACCCTTTCTAGATATATCTTCACTATCTATAAATATAGCACCACTAGTTGGTTTTAATAAACCATTTAAATGTTGGATTAATGTAGATTTACCTGAACCAGTATGTCCAATCAATCCAATAAAATCACCATTATCTATTTTAAAACTAACATCGTCTAATGCTTTCATCTTAAAAGGACTATCTGGACTATATATATGGGTTAAATTCTCTACTTTTATACTCATAGTAATACCACCATTTCATCTATCGTTAAAATATCCTGTGGGATATCTATGCCTTCTTTTCTTAATTCATAAGCTAACTCTGTTACTTGGGGGATATCTAATCCATACTCCTTCATTTTATCTACTTGACTAAACACTTCTTTAGGCTTACCTTCTAAAACAACTTGCCCCTGTTCCATAATTATAATTCTATCTGCATCCACAGCCTCATCCATATAATGTGTTATATGAACTATTGTTTTACTTTCTTCTTTATTTAACTTTTTAATAGTATTCATAACCTCTTTTCTTCCGGATGGGTCTAACATTGCTGTAGGTTCATCAAATACAATACACTCTGGTCTCATTGCCAGTACACCTGCGATTGCAATTCTTTGCTTTTGGCCTCCCGATAGTAAATGAGGAGCATGTCTTTTATAGTCTTTCATTTCTACTATATCTAAAGCTTCATTAACTCTCTTTCTAATTTCACTTGGCTTAATACCTTGGTTTTCTGGCCCAAAAGCAACATCTTCTTCAACAATTGTCGCTACAATTTGGTTGTCTGGGTTTTGAAAAACCATACCTGCAGTCTGTCTTATATCCCATAGTTTTTCTTCGTTCTTAGTATTCATACCTTTTATTTTTACTTTCCCCTTAGTTGGTAATAATAAAGCATTCATATGCTTAGCTAGGGTTGATTTACCAGAACCATTATGCCCTAAAACAACTACAAATTCACCTTTTTTAACAGTAAGATTAACATTTCTTAAAGCTGCTATATTTTCGTCTTCTTCATTTGTGTATTCAAAAGTAACATCTTGTATATCTATCATAGTGTCATCCATAGTAATCCCTCTTCACTTTCATCTTTAAAAACTTAAAATTTATACATCTCTTAAACTAAGAACTTCACACTACTTAATTTTAGCACAAGCCTTTAAGCAATTCAATAAAAGATAAAAACTTAAATCTTTAATCTAAAAATAAATAAAAGGGATTAAGTTTTTTTATATAACTTAATCCCCTTAGATTTATACTAGTTCTATTATTGCCATTTCTGTCCCATCGCCTCTACGTGGTCCTAACTTTAATATTCTAGTATAACCACCGTTTCTTTCTTCGTATTTAGGAGCTATTTCATCGAATAGCTTCTTAACTGCTGTCTCATCATATATATATGACAGAGCTTGACGTCTTGAATGAAGATCACCTTTTTTACCAAGTGTAATCATTTTTTCAGTCATTCTTTTTGTCTCTTTAGCTTTAGATAAAGATGTTTCAATCTTTCCTGTTTTAATTAAACTTGTAACTAATCCCCTTAACATTGCTTTTCTCTGGTCAGTAGTACGTCCAAGTTTTCTTAGCTTAGCCATATTTCTCCCTCCTTTTCTCTTAGGATAGGTTATTACGAGGTTTATTCGTCACTTTGCTTTAAACCTAAATCTAACTCATCAAGTTTATTTTGAACCTCTTCAAGTGATTTTTTACCTAAGTTTCTAACTTTCATCATATCCTCTTGTGTCTTATCAGTTAATTCTTCAACTGTATTTATTCCAGCCCTCTTTAGACAGTTATATGATCTTACCGAAAGATCTAATTCTTCTATAGTCATTTCTAGGACTTTTTCTTTTTTATCTTCTTCTTTCTCAACCATTATTTCTACATCATTTACATGCTCTGTAAGAGTTATGAATAAGTTAAGATGTTCATTTAGAATCTTTGAACCTAAGGAAGTAGCTTCATCAGGCTTTATTGTTCCATCTGTCCAAATTTCTAAAATTAATCTATCATAATTGGCTACTTGGCCAACTCTAGTATCTTCTATCTTAAAATTCGCTTTCTTAACTGGTGTGAATATTGAATCTATAGGTAAAGTTCCTATTGCCTGATCTTCATCTTTGTTCTCTTCAGCAGGTACATATCCTCTACCTTTTACTAACTCTAGCTCCATGTAAAGTTCGCCATCATCTTCTAAAGTTGCTATGTGTAGATCTTTATTTAGTATTTCAACATCTGCTCCTGCTTGAATATCAGCCGCTGTCACTTTTCCTGGTCCCTTTGCATCTATAATCATTGTTACAGGTTCTTCAGTGTGCATTATTGCTGATAATTCTTTTATATTTAATATTATCTCTGTAACATCTTCTAATACTCCTGGCACTGTTGAAAACTCATGTAAAACACCCTGAATTTTAATAGATTTAACTGCAGCACCTGGTAAAGATGAAAGTAAAATTCTTCTAAGGGAATTACCTAAAGTTGTACCGAAACCCCTCTCTAATGGTTCTAATACAAACTTTCCATAGGTATTATCTTCATTAATATCAACCAATTCAATTTTAGGCTTTTCTATCTCTATCATTTTCATTAAACCCTCCCTATACTATTTATTATCTTTTCTGAGGGCAACTGATTCTAAAATTTACCTTACTTAGAATACCACTCAACGATTAAGTGTTCTTCAATTGGTAATTCTATATCTTCTCTAGAAGGTTCTGCTATAACTTTTCCATTTAAGTTA